>ONWL01000043.1 GCA_900321525.1 uncultured Eubacteriales bacterium | reverse complement strand
CACACGATATACCGCCAGCTTTCCTTCTGCCGCATCTAAATCCACGTTGTTGTAACCGGTACAACGAAGTGCCACTGCACGGATGCCCTGCTCGTACAACAGATCAATCACCTTGCGATCTAACTGGTCGTTGACAAACACACACACTGCATCGTAACCTTTTGCCATCAGTGCAGTATCTTCTGTCAACTTGTGCTCCAAATATTTGATCTTGAACCGTCCCTCATTCCACTGGTCAAACCAAACCTTGTCATAGGACTTTGCATCATAAAACGCAATTTTTTTCATTCCCATCCATACCTCCTACTGATTTTTATATTTTGTCCATTCTGTATCCTCATTCCAATAAAATTTTTCTCTACAGTTTTCTTTTTCCAAGAGTACTCCTGCAATCTTCTCTTATGCTTCTGCAAATACCCCTGCCAGTTCTTCCATGGTGTCACTGATTCCAATGTGTTGTGGACATTCCTTTTCACACCGATGACACTTTCGACAGGCATCTGCTTTCACCGGCTGACTGGCATAAGCAGTCCTTGCTTCTTCCATGCTCTTGGTAGCCGTCTGGTTATAACATTCAAACAATTCCGGAATATTTAATCCGAATGGACATGGCATACAATACTGACACTTGGTACAAGGTACGATTGCCTTCGTATCATAGATTTCCTTTGCCTGCCGGAACAGTTCCAGTTCTTCTTCCGAAAGTATACCGATACCGGAACGGCTTGCATACACCAGATTGTCTGCTGCCTGTGCAGCATTACTCATACCGCTTAAGATCACGCTGACTTCCGGACGATTCCAAAGGAAATCCAATGCCCATTCCACCGGTGTCTTCGTCTCTGGCAATACCTTTGCCACCTGCTTAGGCGGATTGGCCAGCTTGCCCCCCAACAACGGCTCCATGATGATCACAGCAATGCCCTTTGCCGCTGCATACTCCATCCCTTCTATTGTTGCCTGATTGTTCACATCTATGTAATTCATCTGAATCTGACAAAAATCCCAGTCATATGCATCCACAATGGTTTTAAATGTGTCCATGTCATCATGGAAAGAAAAACCGGCATATCGGATCCGCCCGTCTGCCTTGGCCTGGTCCAGACAATCGGTCAACTGACAATCCAACATAGTCTGATACCGTCCTTTGTCCATGGCATGTCTGCACAAACCATATGGGAAGTTTGGTTGCCAGATACACCTTTTCTCTGTATCCATCCTGCAGTGCCTCTCCCACAAACAATTCACTTTCTCCATTATGATAAGGATAAGCTGTATCCACATAGTTCAACCCTTTGTCGATAGCATCCCGCAAGATTCTCTTTGCCTCCGGTCTGTCGATGGAACTGCCATCCTTTGAATCCGTCACAGGCAGACGCATACATCCAAATCCCAGCGCCGATACCTTCACCCCTGTCTTTCCAAATTTTCTGTATTGCATAGATTCCCTCCGTTTTGAAATATCAAAATTTTACAGACATTTTTATGTACACGTTACAATTTCTGTATTTCTTTTATTATACCCTATCCACTGTCTTTTCAGCAAGCAAAATGATTGAAAAAATCACTCAAAAACCAGATGTTGTTTGCTCTATTTTTTGTCATATAGAAAAACTTTTTGACTTTTCCAATCGACATGTTGTGTCACAAGTTTTGACATGATATAATTTTCCCGTCACATAATCAACAAGAACGAAAGAAAGGACTCAACTGTATGAAAAAACGAGTTAGCACCTTATTGTTGTGTGTAGTCACCTTGTGCTCCGCATTGTTCCACATGCCGCTGTCTGCATCTGCCCAGAACAATCCATCTGATTTTGCAGACAGTTCCATGTACTGCTGGGATGACGTGTTTTTATCCTCTACCTGTATTGACCGGGTCATTGACAGGTTACATAGCTTACAGGTAACAGATCTGTATGTGGAGTTTTCCGATCTGAATGCCTCTAGGGATGCAATCGCAAAACTGAGTCAAAATGGAATTTCCACGTATTATCTGACCGGCAGTTCCTCCTGGTACAAATCTCTGAATGCACTGCAAGCCGAAATCGATCAGGTTGCTTCATACAATGTACAGAATCCAGACAATCTGATTGCAGGTATTGTGTTTGATGTAGAGCCATATTCTGATGCAGTCTATAAGGCAGATCCATTTACAGGCTTTTCTACCTATGTCACCAATATGGTTTCTGCTTATCAGTATGCCAATACACATAATATTAGTTTCGTGACAGTCATCCCTTATTGGTATGATAAATACCTGACCACCAGTTCCTTCACCAATGAACAGCATCAGATCGCCGAAACGTTGCTGCGCAGTCTGATTCAGCATTCTGACCGCATCAGTGTCATGAACTATTATAAGAACCATATGGCAGAACACATTTCCACCGAGGTTAGCTACGCAAGCCAGTATGGTGTGGAAATCGAATCCATCGCAGAATTTGGGAAATTGTCTGAAACCATGGGGGTGGAAGAAAGTGTCACATTCTATGTAGAAGACAATCCCGTTGAAGCAGCACATGCCGAATGGGAAACCGTCCGCACTGCCAATCCTTACGAAAATCTGCATTTTTCCTACCATTATCTCAGCATCATTGCAGAATTGTATCAGGATATCACCAAGTACCAGTTTACATTTCTGGATGCAGATAGCGGAGAGACATACACCGAACATTACCGGATCATCCTGCCAAATGGAGAGATCACCCGCAAAAGAACCAGTTCCAGTGTCAAAATCGGGGTCAACACTCCATTTACATTGGAGCTTGAAAATGGGGAAATTGTGAGCCTGGTCAGTGAAACATGCCCTGATGCAACTACTATTCAGAGAACCTATCTGATCCATGCAAAAGATACTTATACATTGGAAGTCTATCCAAAACTGTGGAACGGCAAGAAATATTCTTCTGCCAAAACAGGCACCATTCGTTTGGTCAACACCAGCACCGGCGCTTACCAGGATACAACCATCGTAGGAGATTCCAATACCGGTTACTACACCAATGTGACGGTGACTTCTGATACCGAATATGAAATGTATCTGTTAGGTGCTGATGGAACTGTGTTAAACAGCACCGTAGACAGCATCAAGTATAAAGACGCTGCAAAGGTAGAACACCCTGTGAACTGTATCAACGGCATCATTTCCCTGCCAAAGGGATTAAAGGCATACACTTGCGTTACCGTGAATATGCAATAATGAGTCCAACTGTCTCATAATCATTTCATCCACTTTGTGGGGCATCCATCCTGATGCCCCACAAAGTGGAACTTTTGACCTTTACAGCCTGTCCCCTTACCCATTGCAAATCAAAATCCATCAGGCCATTACGCCCTCTCTTCTGCCGTTTCTAATAATTCTCTTGCCTTTTGATATTTTGCTCTCCATTTTGCTGCCTTCTCTGGTGAAACCAGTGTAGCATCCACGATCCTGCTCTGATCTGCATTGTGCATCACATCTGCTAACTTTACTCTTCTCGCCACAGGATGGGCGGCGGCAGCACGGACATAAGCAGCATAGTCCACCTCTGGATCATGGTTCAGCAGACGCAGCACTTCGGTCACTTCTGTTGGAAAAATGTTCTCCAGTTCTTCCATCGTCACGCTGGTATCTTCCACCACATCATGCAGCAACGCCACACAAACCGATACTTCGTCCGTCATCTGCTCTGCAACATGATACGGATGAAAAATATAGGGTACCCCATTTTGATCATATTGTCCATGATGTGCTTCATATGCAACCTGCATAGCACGGACTGTCAATTTCGTATAAATCATAGTGATTTCCTTTCTATCTTTTTCTTCGCCTTTCTTCCATCATAACACAAACTTCTTTCCCCTGCCACCTTTTCAAACCGCCCAATTCATGTTATGATAAACCCTGATTGAAAAGTCCCAGGCAATTGCGAAACTCTTTAAGCAGACCAAAAACAGCCTGTACATCAGAAATTTATATTTATCAGGTTGAAAACAAAGTCTATTTATGTAATGACAAGTAAAGCAAATATGGCTTTCAAAAGAACGCTTGAAAACTTTCATTAGTGCCGACAAGGGAGGCAGATATGTTTTTTGAAGGCTCTTGAAAACGTCGGTACTTGCTTTTTGGAGCGCATAGCGAACAAAAAGATTAGTATCCGTTACTGTTTTAATCATTCTTACGAATGATTTGAAGACGAAAGCGTGCCTGAAAAAAACATATTGCGTACGCAGACGGCACTTCAAGAAGGCAATTGCGTATCTTTGAAAGACATATTGCGTACGCAGACAGTACGTATAGATACATATATGTCCTATAAATATAAATTTCAGCAAAAGGCGTTCGGTATCATAGTTTCGCAATTGCCTAATTGAAAATCCATCTGAAAGGAGAACACAGAAGATGTTACGAATCGAACGTAGTCAGGTGATGAATCTGGAAAATGCCATTCGTGGTGCCCGAAACCCCATGAACAGCTGGGACCGTATGGACAGCAGCTATGGAGAGGACGGTTCTTACATATTAGGTCCCAATGACCTGAGTCTGGCCAGCCGTCTGGCAAAGGCTGGCAGTGATCACAGAAAATATATGCGCATGATTTTTGTATCAGTGGACGTGACTGCCCCACTGTACTGGTGGAAAGAATATGACACTTATAAAGTTGCCACAGTAGCCAACTCTACCAGTACCATGCACAAAATTCATAGCAAGCCTTTTTCCATGGAGGATTTCAGCCACGACCATATGACCGCTGCTACAAAGGCATTTATGGAGACTGTGGTGACACAGTTAGAGCAGATCCGTCTGCGTTATTTAGAAACCAAATCCAAAGAGGACTGGTATGACATGATCCAGCTGCTGCCAAGCAGTTACAACCAGATGCGTACCTGCACTTTAAATTACGAAACACTGATGAATATTTATCATGCCAGACGCAATCATAAGCTGGCAGAATGGCATACCTTCTGTGATTGGATTGAGACACTGCCTTATGCAGAAGAGTTGATTACATTTTAGAAAAATTTGACAAAACAGGCACTTGCGAAACCAGAAAAAATTTTTCCTATGCAGGTTGGTTTTCCTTCAACCAAAGCATTTCTCATTGCCTGTGTGTTGCATAAATTTGGAAAGGATGACACTTATGTTAGAAATCAAAGTACGTTATTTATCTGATGAAATCGAAAAGCTCCGTTACATTGACGGAAAGTCTGACTGGATCGACCTGCGGTGTGCAGAAGAGACCACATTAAAACAAGGGGAATTCAAACTGATTCCCCTTGGCATTGCGATGGAATTGCCTGCCGGATATGAAGCACATATTGTACCACGCAGCTCTACTTATAAAAACTTTGGCATCCTTCAGACCAACCACATGGGTGTGGTAGATGAAAGCTACTGCGGCGACAATGACCAGTGGTTTATGCCGGTCATTGCCATGAGAGACACGGTCATTCATGTGAATGACCGTATCTGCCAGTTTCGTTTGATGGAACATCAACCTGCCCTCTCCTTTACGGCATGCGACCACTTAGGCAATACGGACAGAGGCGGTTTCGGCAGCACAGGAAAACAGTAACTTATTTTTACCTTTATATCCTTTCACCCGGTTACAGAATCACATCCTGTAACCGGGTGTTATTTATTTATGAGACGATCTCCTGTTTCCTGTCTGTTTTCCGGTGGTTCTTCCACTGTTTTTGATGTTTTTTGAAACCGTACGAGTCTTCCCTGCCCCACCGCCTCCATGCTTTGACGGACGTGTGTTTGTCCGGTCTACATTTTGACCGGTCACAGTTTTTCCATGTTTCCTGCCAACTGCGCCAGATTGACCCTGTTTTCGTTTCTCTTCTTTTCCTGCCCCATACATACCATCTTTCCTCTGTCCCCCATGGGTTCTGGGGCGAATGAGACAATGTTTGTCGTACCCGATCAGATCTTCTCTTCCTGCTTTTCGCAGTGCTTCTTCCACCAGTGCATAATTCTTCGGGTTCCGATACTGAATCAGAGCGCGCTGCATGGCCTTCTCATGGGGATCAGTGGTCACATGTACCGGTTCCATGGTGCGTGGATCTACTTTTGTATAATACATACAGGTAGACAAGGTAGACGGTGTGGGATAAAAGTCCTGTACCTGCTCCGGCATATACCCCAAATCCCGCAGATACTCTGCCAATGCAATGGCTTCTTTCAGAGAAGAACCAGGATGGGAAGACATTAGATAAGGCACCAGATACTGTTTCTTACCCAGCTTCTGATTGGTACGGTTGTACTTTTCAATAAATTTCTGATAAACCGCATTTTCCGGCTTGCCCATCTTAGAAAGCACTGCATCTGCCACATGCTCCGGAGCCACTTTCAGCTGTCCGCTGACATGATATTCACAAAGTTCCCGAATGAAGGTCTGGTCTTTGTCTGCCAGAAGATAATCAAATCGAATACCGGAACGGATGAACACTTTCTTCACCCCCGGAATCTCCCGCAGTTTTCGCAGCAAGCGGATATAATCACTGTGATCTGCATTCAGGTTGGGACATGGTTTTGGAAACAGACACTGCCTGTGGGAACATGCCCCCTTGGTCAGCTGCTTTTTGCAGGCAGGATGACGGAAGTTGGCAGTGGGACCGCCTACATCATGGATGTATCCTTTGAAATCCGGCTCTAATGTCATGGCCTCGGCCTCTCTTAACAAAGATTCTTCGCTTCTTGTCTGGATGATTCTCCCCTGGTGGAAGGTCAACGCACAGAAGCTGCATGCCCCAAAACAACCTCTGTTGTGAATGAGACTGAATTTCACCTCGGAAATAGCCGGAATCCCTCCTGCTTCGTCATAACAGGGATGCCAGGTCTTTTGATAGGGCAGATCATAAATGGCATCCATCTCCGACTCTGTCAACGGTCTGGCCGGTGGATTTTGCACCACATACAAATGCTCTCCATATGGCTCCACCATCCGCTTTCCGGTAAAGGGGTCTGTATTGCCATACTGGATGTAATAACTTCTGGCATATTCCAACCGATCTGCACACAAGGCATCATAAGAAGGCAGCAGCTGATAATCGTACACATCCTCCAGATGCCTGGTCTTATATACAGTCCCATTCACAAAGGTAATATCCTGCACCGGAATGCCGCTATCCAATGCCTCTGCAATCTCCACAATAGACAATTCTCCCATGCCGTAGGAAATCAGATCTGCCTGTGACTCAATCAAAATAGAACGCTTCATACTGTCAGACCAGTAATCATAGTGGGCAAGCCGCCGCAAACTGGCTTCGATTCCCCCAATGATAATGGGCACATCCTTATAAATCCGTCGGATATAATTGCCATATACAATGGTGGCATAATCCGGTCGTTTTCCAATGACCCCACCCGGTGTATAGGCATCTGACTGACGGCGTTTTTTGGACACGGAATAATGATTGACCATAGAATCCATATTTCCGCCGCACACCAAAAAGCCTAGTCTGGGTCTGCCAAACTGGGTGATCACCCGATTGTCCTTCCAATCCGGCTGTGCCAGAAATGCCACCTTATATCCATGTGCTTCTAGTATTCTTGTAATAATCGCCGGACCAAAAGAAGGATGATCCACATAGGCATCTCCGCTGACATAGACAAAATCCACCTGTTCCCAGCCTCTCTCCTCCATCTCTGCCCTGTTAATTGGTAAAAATGTGTTCTTCATACTCTCCTTCTCCTGCTTCCTTGTACCTGCGCTTTTGTTTCATTCCAATGCACAACAACCTGTCACCCAAGTCGTTCCAGAGTACTTCTCATCCACCTGTGGGATCCTACTCCACTCCTTCTCCATGAAATGAAGGAATAAAACTTTCTGCTGCCGCATTGCCTTCCTGTCGGTATGCCTGCTCTACCCCCAGTTCCAGGGCATAGGCAATGACCTGCTCATACTCATAGGTGGTCAGCTTTCTCTTCAATACCGGATCCCCTTGTACTGCCGGCATAGGGGTATACTGGTTTAAAATACTGAGCCAAATCTGATCACCGTAGGTTTCATGCAGGTAACGGATGATCTCCTTTGCCTGTTCCTTTTGTCCTGGCAGTACCAGATGCCGGACAATGACTCCTTTTTGAAGCATTCCCTTTTCATCAAACACCGCCGGTCCGGTCTGTCCCACCATCTCTGCCAAAGCTTCCTTGACCTGTTGTGGATAATCTGCTGCTTTGGAATACTGTCTTGCAATGTCCCCATTCATATATTTGAAATCCGGCAGATAACAGTCTACCAAACCTGTCAACTGCCTCAGCTGGGCTGCTGTCTCATACCCACTTGTATTGTATACGATGGGAATGGTCAATCCTGCCTCCCTGGCCTTTGGAATGGCCCATACGATATGAGGCAGAAACTGGGTGGCTGTTACCAGATTGATATTGGCAGCTCCCTGCTCCTGTAATTCCAAAAATAAGGTCACCAGATGTTCCCTCGTCACATTCCGTCCATGATCTTCCCGTAGTGCCTGCATCCCGGTACCGGAAATTTCATAGTTCTGGCAATAAATACACCCTAAGGAACATCCATTGAAAAACACGGCGCCAGAGCCTGCACTGCCGGAAATACAAGGTTCCTCCCACATATGAAGGGCCGCTCTGGCAATCAAAAGTTCTGCTGTCTGTCCGCAGAAACCCACCTGCCCTGCCAGACGGTTTACACCGCATGCCCTTGGACACAGTTTGCAGTTTTCATATAGTTTGTCCCATGACATACAGACTTCCTCCTTTTCTTGGTATACATACTTAGACCATTGTGAAACTCTTTAAGCAAACAAAAAACAGCCTGTACATCAGAAATTTCTAAAACCAGTACGTGTGCTCAATAATCTTATCATACCACAGCACTGGCTGTTTGACCAGTAAAACCACATTTCCAGACAACGCTTCTATTGACCACAACCTATTCCATCTTGATTTGCCTGTCAAGCCATCCTGTGCTATACTAACATACAGTTACATGTGTACATACCGCTGCAGCAGGAGGCACGACACAAAATGGAACATACTTTTTTATACCGGGCTTCTCTTTTTGATGAGGGAAAACCCCTTCACGTTTTTTTAAAAGAACATCATTACTCCGGCAAGCTGATTTCCAGACTTCGCCGGACACCGGACGGATTGCAGATTGCCGGAAAGACGGTCTATACCAATCATATCATGGAAGCTGGTGAGGTGTTACAGGTACGAGTGATGGAAGAAAGAGATTCTTCCCATATTCTGCCAGTTCCCATGCCCCTTAACATTCTCTATGAAGACACAGACCTGATGGTACTCAACAAACCATCCAATCTGCCGGTGCATCCTTCCATTGGCAACTATGACAATACACTGGCCAATGGTCTGGTGCATTATTTTGCCTGTTCCGGCCAGCCTTTTACATTCCGTATCATCAACCGGTTAGACCGGGACACCACCGGTCTGGTGATTATAGCCAAACACTCCCTGTCTGCCTGTATCCTCTATGATATGGCAGCCAAGCGTATGCTGCACCGCACCTATCTGGCAGTGGTCACCGGACACTTATCCGGCAGCGGCACCATCTGTGCCCCCATTGCCCGGACTTCGGATTCTGTCATCAGCAGATGTGTGGACTTTGCCCGTGGGGAACAGGCAGTGACACACTATGAGGCGCTGGAATACCAGAATGGATATACACTGGTGCAGGTGGTATTGGAAACAGGAAGAACACACCAGATCCGGGTTCATATGCAGTATATAGGACACCCCATTCCGGGAGACTTTCTGTACTATCCGGATTATTCTGTGATCTCCAGACAGGCACTCCATTCCTTTGGACTGGAATTTCCCCATCCAATGACCGGACAAAACCTGTCTTTCCTGGCACCGTTGCCTTCGGACATGACATCCATTTTCCTGTCCTAGTCCACAAAAAACAGTCATTGCCAGAAGCTGGTTTTCCATGTATACTAGACTTGTCTGTTTACAAAGTGGAGAGGGAGATGACAGGCGTTGGGGATCATCGTTTTACAAACGCCTGCTGTCTTTTTTCATAAAAGGAGGTTTTCATGAA
>ONWL01000038.1 GCA_900321525.1 uncultured Eubacteriales bacterium | reverse complement strand
GTTGGTGGCAACCACTGCATTTTCCGTTTTCATAACTCTGTTATGATTTCTGCCAAACGCTGTTTCAATCCCTTATCTCACCCGTATACGGCACCACCTGACAAACAGTAAGTACATTTCCATCCACATAAAACCGTACATCAAAGCCCGCATAGGCCACCCCATATCGTCTTTCCGGGTCATTGTGATAAGAAGGCCTTGGGTCTTCTGCCAACACTTCCAAGATACCTGCCTGTTTTTCCGCTGGAATCAACCACAGCAGTTCCTCGGGGAACTGTACCCGTAGCCTGTAATCCTTCACCTCATGGGCAAACCCGCCTCTGGCATCCGGATGGCTGTCTGCATAGGGCAGATAGGGTTTGATGTCATAAATAGGGGTCTGATCTTTCAAATCAATGCCAGATACAATAAGCAACGGTCCTCTCTTACTTTCCCAGATAACTTGCTCCAATTTCACAGAAGAAAGTCCGATGGGATTGGGTCGGAAAGGAGAACGGGTGGCAAACACCCCTACATGGGTATTGCCACCCAGTCTGGGCGGCTTGACCGTGGCAGACCAAGTATCCCGCTTCGTTCCCTGAAACTGCCACAAAAGCCACAAATACTCGTAACCATCCAATCCCTTTAACGCATCTGTATTGCGGTATTCCGGCTCAAATACAATGGTTCCTTTCAGACTTTCCGCCAGGCCACTCTGTCTGGGTATGCCAAATTTCTCTGGAAAATCAGTTTCAATATGTGCGATGATTTTCAGTGTATGTTCCTGTGTCAAAATAAACCTCCATGGTATGATTTCTCATGTTATCTTTCATTCTGATATCATCCATTATAGACGAAGCAGAAACTATTTGCAATCAAAGCAAGTATATGACAGGCGTACAAAAAAGAGGTGTCACACCAATTGAATCATCGTGATCCACTGGGTGACACTTCTTAATTTGTCTATTTGGGATAAACATTGGCTGCATCTTTCCACCCAAAACTAGTTCTCCCATAAATCATACGGAAATGCTTCTAATAAATTCTTTCTCATGCTTTCCAAATCGGGTAATGCCATGGGTTGCATCTCAATTGCTTCTTCGATTGAATATGCAATTTTTATATTCTTTCTATTTGTAGAATAATACCAATCATAAAATTTTATCAATTCATTATCCATATTTTCCTGTAAGAAAACAGCCGGAATGCCATAACTTTCCGCCAGAATAATTCCATGCAGGGAAGAGGAGATCACCTTGCTGCAATTACATATCTGATCAATAAAATTTTTGTAATCCGTAGTTCTTGTGTCTATCTTCTTCAATTGATCACTTACTTCTGAATCAACGGATTTAAAATGCCGTATCACGCCAATTGTATTGTCTTTCGGATTGCTTTTTGGCTGATACACCACGGCATCAAAATAAAATCGTCCCATTCCCAAAACAGATCCTACTGTCAGTAAGTGAACCGTTTTTTTCACCTCTTGATTTCTTGCTTTACTTTTTTCTCTAACATCCAATCTAAAATGATTGGTGCAAGTGCATCCCCTATATTATTTTCTCTACTCCAATATTCCAGCGAAACGCGATGGCGTTTTATCTTTCTGCCATCTAACGAGTATTGATTTCGACACAATCGATATGCTATTTTTTTATTGCTTCATTCATAAACGTAGATCTCCTTTTATTTTCTTTGTTTGTTGTTCTCACTTTTTATCCCCATCTCAGAACCAGCCTATAAACATACCCCAACCATATTTACACATTAGTTTTTATCTAAATAAACGAAACCACAGGGCTTTATTATATCAAAATCTTTATTGAATTGCAAGTTTCTTTACTGTAGAGATACCACTGCTATTTTTTGTATAAACTAGTTATAGTCTCCACATGTACGGTATTCGGAAACATGTCCACAGGCTGTACCTTCTCCAACCGATACCCTGCATCCACCAGCACTCTCACATCTCTTGCCAGAGTTGCCGGATCGCAGCTGACATACACAATGCGCTTTGGTGCCATTTGGATCATGGTATCTAACACTGCCTTGTCGCAGCCTTTTCTGGGAGGATCCACTACGATCACATCTGCCTGGATCTGTTCCCCTTCATACTTCTGCGGCAGCACCTCCTCTGCCTTTCCCACAAAAAACTCTGCATTGTGCAGCTGATTCAGCGCCGCATTCTCTCTGGCGTCCCGGATGGCTGCCTCCACGATCTCCACGCCATACACCTGCTTTGCCTTCTGCGCCAGAAACAGGGAGATGGTACCGATGCCGCAGTACAGATCCCACACCGTCTCCTGTCCGGTCAGACCGGCATAGTCCAGGGCAGTGCCATACAGCACTTCTGTCTGGACAGGATTCACCTGATAAAAAGACAGAGGAGAGATGCGGTATGCCACATTTCCAATATAATCCGTAATGTACCCTGGTCCGTAAACCTGACAGATGGTGCGCCCCAGGATTACATTGTTTCGCTCTTTGTTGATGTTGAGGGAGATATCCGTCATGCCGGGGATGGTCAGAAGTTGCTTGGTTAATTGTTCCATCTTCGGGAAGTGATCTCCATTGATGATCAGACATACCATCCATTCTCCTGTGGCAAATCCTTTGCGAATCAGGATATGACGCAGCAGACCGTTACCGGTTTCTTCCTCATAAGGAGGAATGTGACAGCGTTCCATATGATCTAGAACCATACGGACGATTTGGGCATTTTCCTCCGCTCCTAGCAGACAGTCTTCCTGTGGAATGACAGAATGGGTACGTCCTGCATAAAAGCCGGCAATAAGCCGTCCGTTTCGATCCCGTGACACTGGAACCTGAGCTTTGTTGCGATACCGGAAGGGGTGTTCCATTCCTTTGATGGGCAGCATGGGCACATCCGCCAGATGCCCCAGTCTGGCAAAGCTGTCCGCTACCTTCTTTTGCTTAAATGCCAACTGTGCCTCATAGGTCATATTCTGCAGCTGACAGCCTCCGCAGGGTTCTGCTATGGGACAGGCTGGGCTCACACGAGAGGCCGAAGGGCTCAGCAGTTCCTCAACACGGGCATACCCATATGTTTTCTTGGCCTTGATGATTTTGGCACGCACCCGATCCCCAATGACAGCCCCTTTGATAAACAGGGTATACCCGTCTGCTTTGCCTATGCCCTCTCCATTCTGACTCAAATCCTCTATTGTCACCGTTACCATTTCATTCTTCTGCATAACATTTCTCCTGTAAAAAAACGCTGCCGCTCTTTGATCAGACGCAGCAGCGCTTTCTTGTTTATTCCAGTTCAGTGCTCTTACGAATATTGCTTTCTAAGAAGCGATTAAATCCCATCCACTCTCCGTTGACATTGCCGCTTAGCGCTTCAATCATCACTTCCAGTTTGGCATCGGTATTGTCTGCAAAATTTAACGCCAAGGCTTCCATCAATGCAGGCTTCTTAGGAGAGCCATACTCAAACTCTCCGTGATGTGCCAGAATACAGTGGCGCAGCTCTGCTGCTGTCCGCTCCGGGAATCCGGGAATGGTGCGAATCCGTGCGCCTACCATCTCACAGCCAATGACAATATGCCCTAACAGCTGTCCCTCATCCGTATAATCATTGGTAGGGAATGGGGACAATTCCTCTAGCTTCCCAATGTCATGAAACATAGCCGCTGCCAGAAGCAAATCACGATTCAGCGCCGGATACATACTGCAATAGAAATAGCATAACTTTGTCACTGCCAGCGTATGTTCCAGCAAACCGCCGATGAATCCGTGATGGACACTTTTGGCTGCAGAATGATTTTTAAAACGCTTGATGAAATCTGCATCCTCTACAAAAAAGCTGTGTACCAGTTGTCTCATCTTCTCATTCTTAATCTTATCCCCATACTGCATCAGTTCCTGGTACATGACATCAATATTTTTACTGGATACCGGAAAATAATCCTCTACTACATACTCATTCTCTCTCGCCTTGCGGATGCGGCGGATGTTCAACTGCAATGCCGAAGCAAATACCGTCACTTCTCCATCTACCTGGATAAATTCCATCGCCTCAAAATGCTCGATGCCATTGTTCAAATCCCACACTTTTCCATCTAACAGACCAGTCTTATCCTGCAACTGTAAAGAATAATACGTCTTACCTGCCTTGGTTGTGGCTACTGTTTTGCTTTTGCACAAAAAAACCTGACTAACGCGCTGTCCTTCACGCAATTCACTGATATACATTTCATTCCTCCATTTCAAAGCGTCAAACTGTGCCATGACACAACTTGACGCTTCGTATCATTTTCCTGTAATGGTCCAAACCTTTCACAGTTTTTTCTTATCTGCTGCCCAATTCTACAACAAAACTGACTTCTTTATAAGCATCTCTTCCCAGACGCATAACCTTCACAGTCACCTCTGCTCCCGGCTCTGCATCTTCCAAAAAATTCTGCAAACTACGCACAGAACGCATTTCCACATCCTCTATGGCTGTAATCACATCCCCCTTCTGGATCCCTGCCTCATAAGCCGGACTCTGGCTGTCTACATTGGTTACATATAACCCCTCTGGCAATTCCAGAGACTCTGCCAACGAAGAAGAAATATTTCTCACCACTACGCCTAAAGATGCGGTATCCCGCCCCAGAATCAAATCTTCCATCACAGATTTTAATTCAGAAATGCCCACCGCCGCTGTCCAGCGGCTCAAAGTACTGTCGCTGTAATGGGATGTCAGCCAGCCCACCAGTTCTCCTTTGGCATTCAACAAGATGCCGCCCACCTCATAGGCAGTCGGTATGTCTGTATAAATCAACCGTATCACTGCATCTGAAATGTGTACTTCCTTTTTCACATAAGTTACATTGCCGGCAATGGCAGAGCCAGTCATCCCCAACGGACTGCCCGCCAGAAGAATCCTGTCTCCCAGTTTTACATTATAAGAATTTCCCAGTCCAATGGCCGACAGACCGCCCCGTATGCCATCCGGAAGCTGTCGCAAGTTCACTGTCAATGCCGCAATGCCTGTAAGAGAATCCACCTGCTTCAATACCGCCTCAACTCCATATTCCTGAATCTGCACCTGAAAAGGCGCCTCCAGGTTCAACGGCTCACTTGGAAACAATACCACTGCTTCATAATCTGACATGGCCACAATGACACCAAATGTTTCTACCGTATCTGATTCTGCATAAAACGCTTCCGCATCCCCTGCACTGTTTCGTACTGTCACAAGAGAACAAGCCGCATTTTCATATGCAGTATACAAAGAGTCATTGACCAGTTCTGACAGCATACTGTCCCCATTTAATTCTCTCAACATACCCAGGAGCGCTTCCCTCTTCTCGTCTGCATCTGCCTCATTCTGGATTTCCGGCACTTCTGCCTCCGTCGAATCTTCTGTTTCTATAGAAGCTTCTACTGTCTCCGGTATCGTATCCCGTTCAAATGGAATGTCGATTTCCGACTGTGTTTCTGACACTTCTTTTCCCAGATGATGCATCATCAGCGCAAATGAAGTCCCCGTGGCAATGCCAAATAAAAGCAATCCTCCGATGACTGCCAAAACGATCTTTGCATAAAATGCCTTTCCCCTCGTCGGTGCTGCCATTTTCTCTTTGATAAATGACTTTTCCTCTGATTCCAGGTTCTTGTCTGACGTATGATCTGTCATGACACCCTCCTTCAGTAAGACCAGCCGCAAATGCTGCGGCTCATATTCTCATCACCCGATTCCAAAAGGAAACAGCCGTGCTGAATAGTTCCCATATACCTTATTATAAGAGAAATCTCTAGAAAAGTAAAGCAAGCAACGCAGAAAAGGCAAATGCATGTGCTCTGCTGATCTTACCTTTTGGTGACAGATTTTTTCTGTTACCTAATAGGAAAGTCCTGTTACACAAAAAACTCCTTGCATATACAAGGAGTTTCAAGAGCGCGAGACGGGACTCGAACCCGCGGCCCCGACCTTGGCAAGGTCGTGCTCCACCAACTGAGCCACTCGCGCATATTCAATTGCTTGTTGATCTCAACGATATAAATCTTATCACATCTACATCTATTTGTCAACAACTTTTTCACAAATTTTATTTTCAAAATTTGTGAGAAGCGGGTGATGGGAATCGAACCCACGTATCCAGCTTGGAAGGCTGGTGTTCTACCATTGAACTACACCCGCAAAATGCCCAGAGCCGGAATCGAACCAGCGACACGAGGATTTTCAGTCCTCTGCTCTACCAACTGAGCTATCTGGGCAGAATCCCCATATCTGATTCCGTCATTAATATCGTACATCCATCCGATATACAATATCAATTCGATACTTTCGTATCGAGTGGGTGGTGGTGGATTCGAACCACCGAAGCATGTTGCAGCAGATTTACAGTCTGTCCCCTTTGGCCACTCGGGAAACCACCCACGTTCGTCAGCACTCATGCAAGCACTGACAAAGACAATCTTACCTCATTTACTCCAAAAAAGCAAGTCCTTTTTGCAATTTTTTTAAATTTCCTGGAAATTTTCACATTCATATACAAAAACCACGGCTGAATATCCCTTTACAATATAACGAAGCACACCTCCATGGACTTCCACCTGGGTACGCCCTACATTGTAACTGTCCCGGTTGCTTTCCATGACTCGCAGCATCTGACAATCAAATGGTACCTCTGCCTCCCATACCGGAATCTCCATGTGCTGTTCCTCTGCACGATTGTTTATGGCAATCACCGCCTTGCTCCTGCCATCAAAACGTCCATAGGCAATGATGTGGGCTCCCCACAAAAGCGGTTTGACAGAACCGGAAATGAAACAGGAAAACTCCTTATGGATACGAATCATATAACGGTGAAATTCCACCAAATCCCAGTCTTCTCTGCCCCATGGGAAGGTACGACGGTTATCCGGATCGGTCCATCCTGCCAGCCCCGCCTCATCTCCATAATAAATGGTTGGTGCTCCCGGCCATGTCATTTGGATGACGACTGCTTCCTTCATAATGCCCTTATTGACATTCTGATCAGCAGCTTCCGCTCCCAATGTATTAGTACGCCCCACTGTATGATTGGTTCTGGTCAGAAATCGGGAATGATCATGATTGGATAATTCATTCATGGCCACATCCAGGGAAGGGCGCTGAAACTTACTCATGTTATAAATCATTGCGTTGAAAAACCATTCCCCATTACCATACAGATTGCCATTAAATTCATCACTGTGCTTTTCTAGCCCTGTCAAAAACCAAGTGACCGGCTCCATAAATGCATCATAATTCATGACCGTATCCCATTGGTCACCTTGTATCCATGCAGAAGGATCTCCATAATGTTCTGCCAAAATGATACTTTCTGGATTGGCTGTCTTGACAGATTTTCGAAAATCACGCCAGAATTTATGATTAAATGCTTCGCTATGTCCCAAATCAGCTGCCACATCCAAACGCCATCCATCCACATGATACGGTGCCGAAACCCATTTTGCCCCAATGCGCATCACATACTCATATAAAGTCTGAGATCCCTCAAAATTCAACTTAGGCAAGGTATCATGCCCCCACCAGCCTTCATATTGTCCATTGTACGGCCAGTGATTTCCCCAAAAATCAAAGAAGTCACGATACTGACTGTCCTTAGATTCATAGGCACCGGCTTCATAGCCTTCCGCCCCTTCATAAATCCGTTCCCTGTCCATCCATTTATTAAAAGAACCGCAATGATTGAACACACCATCCAAAATCACCCGCATGCCACGTTTATGAATCTCCTCCATCAGCTCTGCAAAAAAAGCATTGCTGGCTTCCAGATTTTCCTTAGAAGTGACACGACTGATGTAACGGGTGGCAAGGCTATTGTCAATGCTGTCATCCGGCAGCAACTCCCCTTCATCTTTCTGGATAACCGCAAAATGCGGGTCGATATAATCATAATCCTGAATGTCATATTTATGATTGGAAGGGGATACAAACAATGGATTGAAGTAAATCACATCTACGCCTAAACTCTGCAAATAATCCAGCTTCTGCCATACCCCCTGCAAATCTCCACCATAAAAACATCTCACATCCAGTGTATCCGGATATTTGTTCCAATCTGTCACCTGTAAACTGTGACCACCTACATAAGAATATTCATGACTCAAGGGATCATTGGCAGGCTCTCCGTTAAAAAAGCGATCTACATAAATCTGATAAATGACTGCTCCTTTGGCCCAGGCAGGTGTATGAAACCCCGGAGTCACTTTAAAGTGATACTGCTCCTTGGGCACACTGGTACAACCAGTCTTATCATAATACGTATGTTCTCTATCTTTTACCACTTCAAAATAATAGGTCAATGGTTCTTCGCCCAGTTGTACTTCTGCTTCATAATAATCAAACACACCAGTAGAACAGACTTTCTTCATCTTATGTTCTACCGTTTGATACATCAAATATATACTATCTACATTTTCATATCCGGCACGAAAGCGGATTTTCACCCGATCACCAGCTTCCGGCTCTTCCGGCACGCGGTAATTTGCGGATTCGTCACTAAACAATGCATTTCGATCTAAACTGTACTGTATTCTCATCCCAATCCTCCATATCAACGAAAGAACTCAGAATTTCGCTGTGCAAAACCCTCGCAGATCATAATAGCTAAATCATTATTATTTATTATACTATAATTCTCATGTACAGTAAATGTAATTTTTTCGCTATTTTTATGGATTTTTCATTTTATTTTCGAAACTTTCCTGGTTTCCTATCATGACACAAACAGTTTTTGACTGCCCTATACCCTCACAGTGATTCGCTTTCTATGTCATTTTCCATGGTCTGCTTCCAGACAAAGAACGGCAACAGAATCTCTTCTGCCACCGTCCATTGTAAATCACTTAAAATTCAAACACCTCTGGCATCTGTTCGGGAAACAGCGCTTCAAATTCCGCACCGGTAATCTTTTCCTTCTCCAGAAGCAATTGTGCACAAGCATGCAGTACCTGTTCATTTGCCAGAATCAATTCCTTTGCTCTGGCATAACACTTATCTACTATTTCTTTAACCTCTTCATCAATTGCAGCAGCCACTTTCTCACTATAGCTGCGTGTATGTGCCAAATCACGGCCAATGAATACTTCTTCATCATCTGATCCATAATGAATCATTCCCAGACGATCCGACATCCCGTATTTGGTCACCATGGCTCTGGCCAGATTGGTGGCCTGCTTGATGTCCTGAGATGCACCTGTGGTCACATCGTGGAAAATCAGTTCTTCTGCCACACGACCTCCCAGGTATGGAACATCTCATCCTTTTCCGGAAGCGGCATCGTATAACCAGCAGCCCCCACACCAGTGGGAATGATGGAAACTGTATGCACCGGTCCCACATCTGGCAGTACATGGAACAAAATGGCATGACCGGTCTCATGATATGCAGTAATCCGTTTTTCCTTATCGGAAATCACACGGGAGTGTTTCTCCTCTCCGATACCCACTTTGATAAATGCCTTATCGATGCTTTCCTGTGTCAGGAAGTGACCTCCATTTTTTGCCACCAAAATAGCAGCTTCATTTAACAGATTTTCCAAATCCGCACCGGTAAATCCCGCTGTGGTCTGTGCCACACGTTCCAGATTGACATCATCTCCCAAAGGTTTATTCTTAGCATGTACCTGTAAGATTTCCTGTCTCCCCCGTACATCCGGACAACCGACTGCAATCTTTCGGTCAAAACGTCCCGGACGAAGAATGGCCGGATCTAAGATATCCACACGGTTGGTGGCTGCCATCACAATGATGCCTTCGTTTACCCCAAATCCATCCATCTCTACCAACAGTTGATTCAGTGTCTGCTCCCGCTCATCATGTCCACCGCCCATACCGGTTCCTCTTTGTCGTGCCACTGCATCAATCTCATCAATAAACACAATGCATGGCGCATTTTTCTTGGCTTGTTCAAACAGGTCACGGACACGAGATGCACCCACACCTACAAACATTTCCACGAAATCAGAACCGGAAATACTGAAAAACGGCACCCCGGCTTCTCCTGCCACTGCCTTTGCAAGCAACGTCTTGCCGGTTCCAGGAGGACCTACCAAAATCATGCCCTTTGGAATCCGCGCACCCAAATCCGTATACTTTTTGGAATTTCGCAGGAAATCCACCACCTCTGCCAATGCTTCCTTTTCCTCTGCCAACCCGGCTACCTTGTCAAAAGTCACCGGATTGTCTCCGTCTCTCATCATCTGGGCACGACTTTTACCAAAATTCATCATGGCGTTGCCACCACCACCGGCCTGCCCCATTCGAACATTCATCACAAAAAATACGATCATACAGATCAAAAATACAAGTAAGATCGGAAATACCACTGTCAGCATAATGCCGTCACGCTGTACATCTGAGAAACTGACTGTCACACCATGTTCCATCAGATACTCCATCTCCGCATTCACATCTGCCACGTAAATCTCTTCTTCTTTGTCACCTATCTGCAAACACAGCACACCGGTAGGAATCTCCTTATTCTGTTCAATTCGAACGGACTGTACCGCTCCGCTTTCTACTTCCTCCTGGTACTGGTTATAGGTGATATTATCCATCCCCAGACTTTTCAAACTCCATAAGTAGGAAAAAATCAGGCAGGCACCCAAAATCAGGAGCCAAAAACCCATTCCTCTGCGATTTGTCTTCAAAATAGCCTCCTTTACTTTCTTTGCTGTGTCTTATCTGCTTCTGCATCCTGCTGTCCAGGCTCTACCACACCGATATAGGGCAGATTGCGGTATTTCTGGTCATAATCCAAGCCGTATCCCACTACAAATTCATTCGGAATGACAAAGCCACAGTAGTCTACCCGGACCTTCTTTTTCACTCTGCGTTCTGGTTTATCAAGCAAAGTACAGATGCGGATGCTTGCGGGATGACGTTCCTGTAAAATTTTCAGCAGATGACTCAACGTATTGCCAGAATCAATGATATCCTCTACGATCAGTACATCTTTGCCTTCCAATGGTTCATCCAGATCTTTTACGATCTTCACCACACCACTGGAAGATGTTCCACCCTCATAACTGGACACGGCCATAAAGTCCAGCGTGACCGGAACAGTGAGACGCTTTGCCAGCTCACAGGAAAAAAATACGCCTCCTTTTAAAATGGTTACAATATGAGGGGTCTTCCCTTCATAATCTGCACTGATCTGTTTCCCTAATTCCCTGACTCTCTCATCCACCTGTGTTTCTGAAACCAGCACACGAATCTGATCTGACATATTACTTTCCTCCATTCATTCAGCCTTTTATCAGCCTTCTTCTGATAGTTCTATTTTAACTGCAATCTCCAATATATGTTTTGTCTGAGCAGTCACTTTATAGGCCTCACTGATTCGGTATCCGATGATCCACAAAATTTCACTGCCCGATGCCACCAGCCACAGCTGATCCCGCTGTTCTCTGGGAATCCTGGCATCAATCATATAGTCTTTCAGCTTTTTGCTTCCCTGTGGCAGAGGACTAAACCGATCTCCCGACTGTCTGGTGCGCAAGATCACTTCCTCTGTTATTTTATCATAATCAAACCATTTCGTATATGTGTTTTGGGGAATTTTCATATTTTTTTCATAAGATAGTACTTGCATGACCAGTTCCGGGGGCTTTGCGGACTTTACAGCTGTGGTTTCCTGCCTCTTCCCAACTAAAGACGTTCGAAATTCAAGACATTCATATCCCACATACGCTTCATACTTTCCCGGAAGAGAAATGCGATGTCCCACCGGTTTTTCACACAGTTCTGCCAACATCCGATAATGGGCAGCTGTTATATCCTTTCCCGGCACCCCTGCCTGTTCCATGGCAAGCCGAAGTACATAAGCTTGTAACAGCGTATCTGTCTGCACAAATGCCTGTTTTTTCACCCCTCCCCAAGATTCCAACAGCTGCTCTGCCTGCTCCTTCAAATACCGATCTGTCTCTCCGGACAACAAAGCAAACTGGCGCAACTGTTCTCCTGCCTGTGGAAACCGCTCTGCAATCAGGGGCATCAGCTGATGGCGTACAAAATTTCTCGTATACACCGTTTCTGCATTGGTGCTGTCTGTCCGCCAACGAATCCCTTCTTCTGTCAGATAGGTTTCGATTTCTGCTCTGCTGACTGCAAGGAGGGGGCGAATCAATGCTCCATTTACCGGCTGCATCCCTGCTGCCCCGGACAGTCCACATCCCCGAAACAAATGCATCAGTATGGTTTCCTCCTGGTCCTCTGCATGATGCGCCACCGCGATATGACTTGCCTGTATGTCTGCTCGTATGGTTTCAAATGCCTCATATCGAACTTTTCGTGCAGCTTCTTCCGTGGACATATGCCACTCCTTTGCCAATGCCGGCACATCACGCTGCAGGGTATAACAGGGAACCTGCAGTTTCTCACAAAGGGCTTTTGTATATGCCTGGTCTCCATCTGCCTCACTTCCCCGGATGCCATGATGGACATGGACAACACTGACCTGTATGGACAATTCCCTCTGTAGGCGTTGCAGTACCAAAAGAAGGCAGACGGAATCTGCCCCTCCGGAAACCCCTGCCAGTACATGACTGCCAGACGGTAACATCTGCCAACGTTTCATATAAGCCTTTACCTTCTGTACAAACATGCCAAACCCCTGTTCCCATCTTTCGCAACTGTCCAATGGCTTCACAGTATAGTGGTCTCTGAACCGTTGCTGTTTTTCAGCAAATACCATGTATCACTATAACATGTCAGTTTCCAAATTGCAATCCCTTCTACTTTTTCCAGACGCCACTGACCAACACTGTCATGTCATCCGTGGGTTCTCCGTCTACTGCTGCCATGGCATAAATCAGCAGCTTGTTCGCCATATCCTTAGGATTTGCAGCATGCATTTTTCGAATCAGTTCCATCCAATGCTGCTCTTTATCCTCCTTGTCCACCGCATCCAACATGCCGTCTGTCATCATAATGACATAGTCTCCATCCTGCAGTCTGCACACATGATGAGCCGGTTGCAGCATAGGCAGATATCCCATGGGCAATGCCTCCGGCTGTAACAGCTCTGTGTCCTTTTCGTGTTTCACAAAAGAGGTCACCGCCCCCGATTTATAAAAATCTCCAATTCCTGTATGTAAATCCACCACTGCCAGATCCATAGTCACCGGACGCAATTCCTGCTCCTGCATGAGCAACGTGTTGTGCAGCATCCGCAGTGCCGTATCCGGAATAAACCCAGCCTCCAATAAATGTTCCAACAGCTCCACTGCCTGTCTGCTTTCCCGATTGGCACGCTCTCCTGCTCCCAATCCATCACACAAAGCCAGCATCCATTTGCCATCCGGCAGTGCCTGAAAGGAGAAACTGTCTCCGGAAATGGACTCCCCATTTTTCACAGCCCGCGCCAGTCCATGCTCTAAAAAAAATCGAGGTTGTTCTTCTAAATGAACCAAAGAAGTCTGTTTGGTGACAATACTTCTGCTGTCCCCGGACACCATCCATTCTGTATCCGTCACCTCTTTCATCAGTCCTGCAATAGCAGATGCAGGAATGCAGATGTCATCCTGACTGTGCAAATACAGGATGGCCTCCTTGCGTCTGTTCTTTCCGTCCAACAGCATACATTTTTCCAGAATGAGCCGATTGCATCTGAGTACTTTGCTCAAATCTGCTTCTGCCTGTCTGGTCACGTCCCGACTGTGACAGATTCTGGTGCGAATCTGCTGCAAAATACCGGCAATACACTGGTATTGTTCTGCCAGGATTCCTCTGCTTTCCAAATATCTATATTTCCATTCATCTGCCGCTTCCAGCGCCACTGCTGTCTCTCCGCTCTGCCGATACATCTCCATCATCTCTTCTATACAATGCACCACCTGATCAATCTGTTTCCCGTACACTTCCTCCAGGCACTGGTATTCGGTTTGATATTGCTCCTTTTCCTTGATGCGCTGTTTCTTTTTCACATGAGGCCTCCTGGTTTGATATCTATGCAATGATTCAAAATATCACTTCAAATGACTCTGAATCATGACCATTTTATCACACAACAAATACGGACTTTGTCAAATTATGGCAGTATATCAAAAAAAGCTTAGACAAAAACTGTCCAAGCTTTCCCTTCTCCTGTAAGAATCCTGTGCAAATTCCCACACAAACTCCATATTCCAACCTGATTTGCAAACCTTATCTAGTCACACTCTTAAAAATGATGTCACCGTCATGCACCAACCCCAAACGTTCCTCTGCAATCTCCTCAATGAACTCTGGTGTCTTCATATATTCCTCATATTCAATCAATGCTTCGCTGCGTGCCCGCTCTTCTGCAATATTCTGCTCCAGCTGCTTCTCCTGTTCCACATAGGCAGAGGCTCTGGCCTGCACATAGGAAATCCGGCTTCCCACACATACTGCAAATACTGCCAATAATACAAGTGCCACTGCAAATGGCTTCTTTCCGGATACATATCTGATCATTCTGTCCTGCTGTATTGCCGTACTTTTCCAGCGTCTCTTCTTTGCCATCCGCATATCCCCCCGCTCAAACTCTGTATCATCGTCCGATCCAAACATTATATGGTACTATATTACCCCATTTCTTCTCTCTTTTCAACATTTTTTGACAAAAATTTCTTTTTTCTTCGTATGATTTTAATGAATGTTTCCACTATATATTTGTTCCATATGTGCGCGATCTTCCGACACAACCCGCAAATGATTCGAACCACAATCCCAGATACCAGACAATGATACAACAACATCCCCACAAACATCCCCACCAGCACAAATCCTCTGATAATCCCGTCATTGGCATAATACAACATCCGAAAAGTGAACATACAACCGCCCAGCCAATAAAGCACATCTCCTATACCTGCAATTAGCTCTCCCGGATGCCACAACTCCCTGCCAATGAGCCAGAGATCGTAACAGGCTCTGAACAAAATACCTGCCAGCACCGCTGTGCCCAGAAGGTGCAGTTCCGCAATCATCCACCCACTCATCAACGTACCAGCCTTTTCATAAAGTTTTCTCCCTTTTTTCCACGTTGGTTTGCACCTTGGTACGACATCTGGTGTACAGTGCCTTCCACTTCTAACTCCTCTGTTTCCAACGACACCCGTTTCACATGGAGATTTTCCCCTTTAATAGAAAGCATGCCCATCCGGGTATCTGCCACCACTGCTTTTTCATCAAAAGAAATCATCTCCACCACTCCAGTCACCATACACAATTCCCTTTGCTGCAATGTGATGTGATGCTTCACCGTACCTGCCTGTCCATTGCTTTTCCCCTTCTCCCATTCTCCTGACATAAAAAGACCTCCTAATATACATTCCTACAGTCAGTATATTAGAAGGTCTTTTTCATTATGTGTCTGAACAATCCAAAACAATCTGACATCCTATACTGTCATCAAAAGAGACTATACATAGCGGAACATTTCCTTCGCTTCCTCTTTTCGTACCGTCTCCTCTACACTGACAATCTCTACTGTCACTGTTCTGGTTCCAAACTGTATGGTCAGGCAGTCTCCCGGCTTTACTTCTGCAGAAGCCTTGGCCACTTTGCCATTGATCATCACACGGCCTGCATCACAGGCTTCATTGGCCACAGTTCTTCTCTTGATCAGTCTTGAAACTTTCAGATATTTATCCAGCCTCATGATTATGCATCCTCTTATGCGTTTAATACATCCTTTACAGCCTTACCTGGCTTGAACTTGAATACCTTGCTTGCAGCGATGGTCACAGTCTCACCTGTTCTCGGGTTGCGTCCGGTTCTCTCTGCACGCTCAGATGCTTCGAAAGTACCAAAGCCAACCAACTGTACCTTACCGTCATTCTTTACTTCCTCTACGACAGTGTTAACAAAACTTTCCAGTACCTTCTCTACGTCCTTCTTGGAAACTTCTGTGCTCTCTGCAATTGCAGCAACTAACTCTTTCTTATTCATTTTCATACCTCCATGCGCATTCACTTTTTAACTGCACGAATTAAGTGTCAAAGATAGTTATAATTGGAAATAACAGGTTTGTCAAGTATTGGAAGCAAGTTTTTTCTTTAAATCTTGCCAAATTTGCTGTTTTTCCATGCTGCATGGCCTACGCACTCTTTTTTCCTTTAAGATTCCATCTGTTTTCCCAAAAAAGCGGCGGCACAGGCGGTCAATTTTTGCTCTACATCTGTAAATTTGGAGCGGTTTTCTCTGGAAACCACTGCCACCGCCCCGATGGCATCTCCCTCGCAAATGACCGGGTAGACGATTTGTGATTCATAGTTTTGTCCCTCTCCCTGAATCAGGGGAATGGTGCCAAAACTGCCGGAATAGACCTGTACGTTTTCTCTGTTGTGAATCAGGCCTTCCATCTGTCTGCTGATGGGCTGTCCTAAAAACTCCTTTTTCTGCCCTCCTGCCGCTGCTACGATCTGGTCTCTGTCAGAAATACAAACGGTACAGCCTGCGGTCTGTGCCAGAGATTCTGCATACTGCTTGGCAAAACTGCCAATTTCCGCCACAGGAGAGTACTTTTTGAAGATGATCTCTCCTTCTCTGTCCGTAAAGATTTCCAATGGGGTGCCTTCCCGCAGGCGCATGGTGCGGCGAATCTCCTTTGGGATCACCACACGTCCCAAATCATCTATTCTTCTTACAATTCCGGTTGCTTTCATATCAAAAAACCTCCATTTACATCATAGTTTTCCCTTAAAAGCGGCATCCTAATCCTGCTTTTGATACTATTATCTGTAAACAGAGGGTTCTTATGCAAATTTTTGTCGTCAATTTTTTAATATACGCCGGCAGACGCCAACAGCAATTTTGTATAATCATGCTTTGGATGCCGGTACACTTCTTCCACAGTGCCTTCCTCCACGATCCTGCCTTCTTTCATGATCAATACCCGGTCGCACATCTGATACACCACCCTCAGGTCATGAGAAATGAACAAAACAGACAACTGCAGTTTCTATTGTAATTCCTGAAACAATTCCATGATCTGTGCCTGTATGGTCACATCCAATGCAGAAACCGGCTCATCTGCAATGACCAGTCCCGGCTCTAACATGAGGGCAGTGCCAATGCTCACACGCTGCCGCTGGCCGCCGGACAGCTGTCTGGGATACCGATCTGCCATCTCTGCTTCCAACCCTACATTCTGCAACATTTGCAGTACTTTTTTTCTGCGTGCCGGTCCATCTAATTTTGTATGATTTTTCAATGGCTCTTCCATAATCCAGCCAATCTTCTTCACTGGATTTAAGGCACTGTATGGGTCCTGAAACACCATCTGCGGGTGTTTGGTCTGGTGACAGATTTCTCCTTCCTGATCTTTCAAAAAGCCCAGAATCGCCTTAGATAAGGTGGTTTTGCCACAACCGCTTTCCCCTACCAGTCCCACCACCTCCCCTTTTCCGATGGAAAAGGAGATGTCATGGAGTACCTGCACACGCTGCCCTTGTCTGCCAAACAGACGGCGGATGCCATTTTGCACGGACTGCTCTTTGTAAAATCCATTCACATGGCGCACTTCTAACACGTTCTCCTGCATCACACGCCTCCTTGCCTCGGTATCTTCGGGATCGCCGCCAATAACTTCTGTGTATAGGGATGCACCGGATGTTCAAATACCGTTTCCATGTCTCCCTGCTCTACCACATACCCTTTCTGCATGACCAACACACGGCTGCACAGCTGTCTCACCAGACTCAGATCATGGGAGATGAACAACACTGCCATGCCTTTTTCTCTGCTGAATTTTTGCAGCAATTTTACAATCTGCGCCTGTATGGTCACATCCAGCGCTGTGGTAGGCTCATCCGCAATCAGCAGCTTTGGTCTGGCAATCATGGCAGCAGCGATCATCACCCTTTGTCTCATACCACCGGACAGATTATGGGGATAGAGGGAATAGACCCGTTCCGGGTTTGGCAGTTCTGCTTCTGCAAGTGCCTGCAACGCCCGTTCCTTCCGCTCCGCTTTGCCCAGATCGGTATGGAGCCGCAGACTTTCCTCTACCTGCCAGCCAATCTTCTTCAATGGATTTAAGGAAGTCATAGGTTCCTGAAAAATAATCCCCATTTCATTGCCCTGTAATTTCCGCAGTTCCTGTCTGCTGCACCGGAGCGTATCCACTCCCTGAAAGAGACATTTGCCCTCCTTGGTCATATCATGTCTGGATAGCAAACCTGCAATGGCCATGGCAGACATGGATTTGCCGGAACCGGACTCTCCTACAATGCCTACGATCTCCCCTGCTTCCATGGTCAGGTTAAAATCATGGACCACAGTTTCCGGCCGGCTGTGATCATGAAATGCAATCTGTAAATCTTTCACTTCCAGCAGCATATCTTCCTCCTTATCCTGTCTGCCGTTCAGAGATCCCTTCTCCAAGCAACGCAAATCCCAATACCATCCACAAAATCATCAATCCCGGAAACAATGCCATAGACGGTCTGGTCAGAAGATAGGTCTGCGCCTCCGACATCATCCGTCCCAGACTGGCTTCCGGCGGCTGTACCCCGATGCCTAAAAAGCTCATGCCGGATTCCGCCAGCACTGCATTGTTAAACCCGATCAAAAT
>ONWL01000065.1 GCA_900321525.1 uncultured Eubacteriales bacterium | reverse complement strand
AAAGGAAAGTCTGGGAGAACTGAAAGGAAAGAATCATTATGTGAAACTGGTACTTCATATGGACGGCTTGGATATCACCCGGATGATCATTGCAAAACGATAAAAAAGAGAGGACACAGACCAGTTTGATCTGTGTCCTCTCAGTCTTATGAGTTTTTGCGATAATATTTGTTTCGATATTGTCTGGGCGTCATTCCCATATACTTCTCAAAAAACTGAATAAAATGGCTCTGAGAAGAAAAGGCCAGATAATTGGAAATTTCAATAAAACTGAAATCGGAATAGCGCAGAAGATTCTGTGCTTTTTCCAGTTTCTTTTCACGGATATAATCACTAATAGAAAGTCCCAGTTCTTTTTTGAACAGTCTGGATAAATAGCTGGGGGAAAGGGCAGCATAATCTGCCAGTTCCTGAACGGTAATGCGTTCATGGATGTGGCTATAAATATAATCCATACACTGCACCACGGGTTTGGAAAAGGTGACACCTTTTTGGAGTTGTAACATCTTACCAGTGAAGTCCAGAACCATATCATTGTGTAGTGCAGTCACTTCCTGTATACTGGTACAGCTGTCCATCCGCAAAATATAAAAATCGCTGAGACGATAGGCCTGCTCCAGTTCCATACCTCCATCTACACAGTGTCTGGTGATCATGGCCACGGTAATGACAAAATGATATTTCAGGTTGGTCAGAGGATTTTTGGACAGCAGCCCCATGCCTTTCGGATTGGAAAACTCCCCTTTTTGACAGTTTTCTCTTACAAAATTCATATCACCGGATTTGACTGCCTGATAAAAGGAGTATTCTTCCTGAATGGGACGGTGACTGTTTTCCTGTTCACTTTCATGGAATTCCTGTAAGTGCCATTCTTTTTCCAGGCACATAGACAAGATCCTCCTTTCTAAAAAGTGGATTTTAGGCACTTGCGAAACTTCAATAACTTTCTTGAAGTTTCGCAATATGGCTTTTTCAGGCAAGGGCAAGCTTTCGCCAGGTGAAAACGCAACGGATACTAAGCTTTTTGTTCGCAATTTGCTTCAAAAAGCAAGTACCGGCGTTTGGGGTGGCCTTCAAAAGCCATATTTGCCTTCCTAGTCAACACTTATTAAATTTTTTGGAGAGTTTCACAAATGCCTAAAGTGGATTTCAGATATTATACAAACTGATTTTGGTCGGGATTGTATTCATAATCTATAGAAGAAAGCTTCTGCCGGATGGCATCCGCATCTGCATCTGCTGCTTCACAAAAAGCCTCCAGACTGTCGTAGAAGTCACGTAGCTGGGTATTGATAAAACTCAATAAGATCATAGGATCATTTGGTATGTTCATGGGTGTATACTCCTTTCGGACAGGTGATTTCGAATAATGCATCAATGGTAGCATGCAGCAGTTGTGCCTCTTTGGTATCGGAAAGGGTATAGTACACTTCCTTACCCGAACGTCTGGATATAATCAGTCCGCTTTGCCGTAGTCCCTTTAAGTGGTGGGAGACAGCGGGGGCACTCATTTCCACTGCTGCTGCAATGTTCAGGACGCATTGCTCACTGTGGGAAAGCAGCCAGAGGATCTGTAGTCTGGTGCCGTCTCCTAATTGTCGGAATGTATCTGCTGCAGCCAGAAAATCAGTGGTTTTTGGCATCACGGAAAGGACATCCTCTAAGTCTCCGTGATTGTGTGGCATCTGTATCAATTGTGTGGTGCTCATGTGTGTTCCTCCCTGTCTTTGATTTTTATTTTACCGTAGGTTTGGACAATCGTCAAGCAATGGAAAAGAGGGTATCCCTCCCGATAGATCAGAAAATCTGTCGTTTGCAATACCCTCTTTGAGAAGGTGTATCGGAAGGTTGGTTGTTGTCAGTAGATGGAATGGTTTCTTCCGGTTCTTCTACCGTCGGCTCCTCAGATTCTTCCTGAGAAGCAAGTGCGATCAGACGGTCATCGTAACGGTTGATCAGGTATCTGGAGGTATTGGTCAGATCCTCTGGAAGCCAGCCGCCGGCTTTCTTCTCACAAGTGCTCCAGAAATATGCAGCAGATTCTTCGCTGTTGCTGATTGCCCAGCATGCATAGCTGATGTTGTTCTGATCGCAGATATCCAGCCATACGTCTGCATTGGCGGCATCATACACACCGTCTCCACTTGCGGTACAGATACCAAACTGCATAGGAGCTGTCCTGCGCATAGATGAGCGCACAGGGAACATCACTTGGATCATCGGTTGCAGGCACAAACTGGTCTGCATTGTAATCGTTGATGGTGACACTGACCTGATACTTTAGATCGGTGTAACCGGACAGATTCATGGTCAGTGCATGAGGGAGAATAAACTGGTTGTTTGCAATATAATCATTGCCGTATGGATTTTGAACTACGGTGTCAGCAGACAAGATGCTTGCCAGTCCGTCTTCAATTCCAAGACTGGTCAGGAAATTGTAATCGGCAATATATTCTTCTGTAGATGCATACTCATTCAGAACAGATTCTGTAGAAGCAGAAACTGGTTCTGACACCAGTGGGAAAATCACATCTCCAGCAGCTGCCTGTACAGAGAATGTAAAGGGAGTGGCGGACATGCACAAAGAGAGTGCAATGGCACTCCAGTGTCTGCCAAACATTTGTAATGTGTTTTGTTTCAAACTTTTTATACCTCCATATGTTTGTAGCTGTGATGTGGAATTGCGTTTGTATCCATACAAAAAAGCAATTCTGTCAACATGTACACCTCTTGCCCTTATCATAAAGAGGAAATTATTAAAAGTATATCAAAATAAAAATAATTATATCAAATGATTGTCATTTTTCTACAAAAATTCCATAATAGTAATAGAAGAGATAAAAAAGAATCCATGATACATAAGAAGTATTTCAATATGGGAATTATGGAAGAGTGGAATCAGGATGAAATGAACAGGACGGAGAATCAACAGTATTATAAACCGATTAAAGAAGAGTATTCTTTGTATCATGCCATTCAGGCGGGGATATGGAGTATGTAAAAAAAGATTGTGAAAAAGGAGGATTTGGCAATCCAGAGGGAATGGGAGTGTTATCAGATAATCCACTTACGAATATCAAATATCATTTTGTGGTGGCAACGGGAATGATTGCAAGATATTGTATTGAATATGGTATGGAGATGGAACAGGCATTTCATCTCAGCGATTTTTATATCAAAAAAATGGATCGTTGTACCGCCATTCCAGAGGTGATTGACATTCATACCCAGATGTGTCTGGATTATATGGGCAAGATGCGTCTGCTACGGAATGAAAAGGCCCTTTCCAAGCCGATTCAGGAATGCATTCAGTATATTTATGTGAAGACCAATGAGAAGATCGAGTTGGAAGAGATGGCACAGAGTGTAGGATTATCGAAAAATTATCTGTCTCGACTATTTCATAAGGAAGTAGGAATTTCGATTACAGATTACATTCATACACAAAAGATACAAAAGGCACAGAATCTGTTGAAATATTCCGATTACAGCTATATTGAGATTGCTAATTATCTGGGCTTTTCTTCCCAAAGCCATTTTATCGATGTGTTTCGGAAGTATACAGGTGTGACGCCGAAAAAGTATCGGGACAAGTATTATCATACCATGTGGTAACGATAAAGACAGGATTTGTTTCATCAGAGTATGGAGCGCAGCAGTTTGAGATTGCTGCGCTTTCTTGCGTAACAAAAATTTCTGTTACAGAAAAAATCCATAAATAACTGGTGAGTTAGGCGCAAAAGAACAGGATGTCAGAAGTATGATCTTAGGTACTGACTATGCATTTGATATGGAGGCTGCAAAGAATCCTGTTACAGAAGGTGAGGGCATCATTGCCAGCCTGGCAAAGTATGATGAAGAGGCTGGTAAATTGTATGCAACACAGGGAAGTACAGTTGTAGAGTGCTATACCGGCAGTGTAGATGCTGGAACCATTGCAAAAGTAAAGGACGAAAATGGAAATGACACGGAGTCAGATGATAGAATGGACGTGCCAGACCATACATCCAGCTTATTGTCTTATGCAATCAGTGGTCCAAACAATGAATTGTATTTGACTGGAAGTGATTACGTATTTGCAACGGCATTGAAGAATGAAACAGCAAATGCAACCATTCAGATTGGTATGAAGGCAGTGGAAGGCACTATCAACGTACAGTATCTATCCAAAGATGTGACAGAAGACGGTAAGTATGTATGGAAGAGCCTGACAGATGCAAGTGCCATCTCTACTGCGATAGAGATGTATTACAAGGTGAACCTGAACGACCTGAAGGTAGTAGATGAGAAAAAAGTACTGGTGCTGCGTGCGAAGAGTGCAGATAACAATGAGTATATTCTGTCTATGACCAACATCAAGTACAATGGTGTAACATTTGAAAAGCCGGAAGCAAGTGCTCTGGTTGATACAACAACAGGTGTAACCACAGAAAATAATCAGGTGGCAGGTACATTTGAGATTCTGACACAGTCTACTGGTAACAGAACTGTGGTGACATTCAGTGCGCCGGCAGGTGTGGAAAACTTTGCCATTGCATCTAAGGGTGCGGTTACATTGGATGACAATCATGTAGCAAAAGAAGAGGCAAGTTCCACGATTTTGGAGTATGACCTTGGTAAGAGAGAGAATACAACATGGGCAGACGGTATTACCGGAAAGGTCAATGAGTGCTTATATGACCTGGGATTTGATGCTTCAAAGGAATTCCATACCTATGGATTCTACTGGGGCGAAGGGGTCATCACATGGTATGTGGATGGAAATGCAGTATATACTGCAACGAAGGATATTTCGGTGACTCCGGGGCACATCATGATGAATGTATGGTCGGGTACTGGCGTAGATGACTGGTTACAGCCGTTCAATGGCAGGACACCATTGACAGCTTACTATGACTGGATGGCATATGACGAACCTGAGAAAAACGGAAATCAGAATCAGGGTGGAAGCACCACAGAACCTGCAGCAGGTCCTTGTGATGAGATTACCTTTCAGGACAATCAGTTATACACCATTCTGTCTAAGAACAGCGGAAAGTCTGTAGATGTATATTATGGATATGCAGACAATGGAACCAATGTTCTGCAGTACACATACAATGGATATGACAACCAGAAGTGGTATATTCAGAAGCAGGCAAATGGGTATTATATCATAAAGAGTTATTCCACTGGAAAGGTATTATCTGTGGAAGATTCTTCTACTGCGAATGGTGGTAATGTACATCAGTGGGAGTATGCAGGCAATCCGAATCAGGAATGGAGTCTGGTTTATACAGATGGTTACTATAAGCTGATCAACCGCAACAGCGGACTGCTGTTAGATGTTTCCGATGTGTCTAAGGAGGACAATGCAAACATCCATCAGTGGGAAGATGTGGGTCAGGATAATCAGTTGTGGTATATTGCTGCTTTGGACGAAGCAGATGATTCCGCTCTTCCATTTACAGATGTGGCAGACACTGCATGGTATTATGATTCTGTAAAGGGAGTATATGAACTGGGTCTGATGACCGGTATGGACAGCACTACTTTTGCACCAGGCAATCCGATGACGAGAGCAATGGCTGCAACTGTGCTGTATCGTATGGCAGGTAACCCGGATGTGACTTTCGAAGAGAAGTTCCCGGATGTAGAGGATGGTCATTATTACTCAGCACCAGTGACCTGGGCAACAGAAAATGGAATTGTAAATGGTTACACAGATGGTAAGTTCAGACCAAATGGTAATATTACAAGAGAACAGCTGGTAAAAATGTTATATTGCTATGGGGAGATGCTGGGATTGGATACAAGTGCCAGAGCAGATTTGACTACATATACAGATGCCGCACAGATATCCAATTATGCAAAAGAGCCCATGAGCTGGGCGATTGCAAATGGCATTGTGTCTGGAACAGGAAATGGACAGTTAAAAGCAAAGAACAATGCCACAAGAGCAGAAGTTGCAAAGATGCTGCTGAATTTCTATCATCTGATTGAAAAATAAAATTTTGATCCAAAAATAAACAGGGATCAAATGAAAATGGAAGGACAGTCAATTTACAGAGTATGCTGTAGGTTGGCTGTCTTTTTTGAAAATTTTTGAAGAGAATCGTAAAAAGATTCTTTACTATATGAGAATTCATTGATATAATAGAAAAGGAGAGCGTTCTGCCTGAGAAGCGGAAAGCTTGAAAAATGCAAAAATAGGGCGAATATTGCCCGTAGACACATTAGGAGGTTTAATATGACTAAGTGGGTTTACATGTTTAGTGAAGGTGACATGTCCATGCGTAATCTTCTTGGTGGTAAGGGTGCAAACCTGGCTGAGATGACAAGCATCGGTCTTCCTGTTCCACAGGGTTTCACTATCACAACAGAGGCTTGTACACAGTACTATGAGGATGGACGTAAGATCAACGACGAGATCATGGCGCAGGCTATGGATGGCGTAAAGAAGATGGAAGAGATCAACGGCAAGAAGTTTGGTGATCTGAAGAATCCTCTTCTGGTTTCTGTTCGTTCCGGTGCAAGAGCTTCTATGCCTGGTATGATGGACACAATTCTGAACCTTGGATTGAATGATGAGGTAGTTGCAGCAATGATCGCAGCGAACCCAGATCCTTCTTTCGAGCGTTTCGTATATGACTCCTACAGACGTTTCATCCAGATGTTCTCTGACGTCGTAATGGAAGTTGGTAAGAAGTATTTTGAGCAGCTGATCGACAAGATGAAGGCAGAAAAGGGCGTTGAGTATGACGTAGATCTGACCGCAGCTGACCTGAAGGAGTTAGCAGAGCAGTTCAAGGCTGAGTACAAGAACCAGTTAGGAAGTGATTTCCCATCCGACCCTGTAGAGCAGTTGAAGCTGGCCATCGAGGCTGTATTCCGTTCCTGGGACAACCCACGTGCAAACGTATATCGTCGTGACAATGATATCCCATATTCCTGGGGTACCGCAGTTAACGTAATGCCAATGGTATTCGGTAACTTAAACAATGAGTCTGGTACTGGTGTTGCATTTACCCGTGACCCGGCAACAGGCGAGAAGAAGCTGATGGGTGAGTTCCTGAAGAACGCACAGGGCGAGGACGTAGTTGCAGGTGTTCGTACCCCAATGCCAATCGCTCAGATGGAGCAGGAGTTCCCAGAAGCATACGCTGAGTTCATCAAGGTATGTGAGATCTTAGAGAACCACTATCATGATATGCAGGATATGGAGTTCACTGTTGAGAACAAGAAGCTGTATATGTTACAGTGCCGTAACGGTAAGAGAACCGCTCAGGCAGCTCTGCAGATCGCTTGTGACCTGGTAGATGAGGGACACAAGACTGAGGCAGAGGCAGTTGCTATGATCGATCCTCGTAACTTAGATACACTGCTTCACCCACAGTTCGATGCAGCTGCTCTGAAGGCAGCTACTCCTCTTGGAAAGGGCTTAGGCGCATCTCCAGGAGCTGCATGCGGTAAGGTTGTATTTACAGCTGAGGATGCAGAAGCTTGGGATGCAAAGGGTGAGAAGGTTGTTCTGGTTCGTTTAGAGACTTCTCCAGAAGATATCACAGGTATGAAGGTTGCGCAGGGTATCCTGACCGTTCGTGGTGGTATGACTTCTCATGCAGCAGTAGTAGCTCGTGGTATGGGTACTTGCTGTGTATCCGGTTGTGGCGACATCAACATGGACGAGGAGAACAAGAAGTTCACTCTGTCCGGCGTAACCTTCAACGAAGGCGACTGGATCTCTATCGATGGTACGACCGGTAACATCTACCAGGGTGAGATCGCAACTGTAGATGCAACCATCGCTGGTACATTCGGCCGTGTAATGGAGTGGGCTGACAAGTTCAGAACTCTGAAGGTTCGTACCAATGCAGATACTCCTGCAGATGCAAAGAAGGCTCGTGAGCTGGGTGCAGAGGGTATCGGTCTTTGCCGTACCGAGCATATGTTCTTCGAAGAGGACAGAATTGCAGCATTCCGTGAGATGATCTGTGCAGATACTGTAGAAGAGAGAGAAGCAGCTCTGGAGAAGATCCTGCCATATCAGCAGGGAGACTTCGAGGCTCTGTATGAGGCTCTGGAAGGCAACCCAGTTACCATCCGTTTCCTGGATCCGCCACTTCATGAGTTCGTTCCTACTGAGGAAGCAGACATCGAGAAGTTAGCAGCAGCACAGGGCAAGTCTGTTGAGGCAATCAAGGCAATCATTGCCAGCCTGCATGAGTTCAACCCAATGATGGGTCACAGAGGATGCCGTCTTGCAGTAACTTATCCTGAAATTGCAAAGATGCAGACAAAGGCTGTTATCCGTGCAGCAATCAACGTACAGAAGAAGCACAGCGACTGGGTTGTAAAGCCTGAGATCATGATTCCTCTGGTTTGTGAAGTAAAAGAGTTAAAGTATGTAAAGAAGGTTGTTGTAGAGACCGCTGATGCTGAGATCGCAGCAGCTGGTATCGACCTGAAGTATGAAGTAGGTACTATGATCGAGATCCCACGTGCAGCTCTGACTGCTGATGAGATCGCAGCTGAGGCTGACTTCTTCTGCTTCGGTACCAACGACTTAACCCAGATGACATTCGGATTCTCTCGTGATGATGCTGGTAAGTTCTTAAATGCTTACTATGACACCAAGATCTTCGAGAACGATCCATTTGCAAAGCTGGATCAGACTGGCGTAGGCAAGCTGATGGAAATGTCCCTGAAGTTAGGCAAGCCTGTGAATCCAAATCTGCATGTAGGTATCTGTGGTGAGCACGGTGGTGATCCAAGCTCTGTGGCATTCTGCCATAAGATTGGTCTGGATTATGTATCCTGTTCTCCATTCCGTGTGCCGATCGCTCGTTTGGCAGCAGCTCAGGCAGCTATCGAGGCTCTGTAATTTTAACAGACAAGCCCAGGTAATCGCCTGATATAGAGAAATAAAGAAACACCTCTTGTGTGGAGAGAATCCATGCAAGGGGTGTTTTTTGTGGGGATGGAGACAGGGGGTGCCCTAACAGCAGCAAAGATAGTGCAGCGTAAGCAGGGAGAGCTGCTTGATAGGAAAAAGAAATGGTTAATTGTGAAAATAAAATTATTAGCATATTAAGTCGAAAGTTGTATTGAAATAATGAGAATATGCGAGTATAATGTAATATAGGACTGTTTATAGGGAGTAGGAGATTTGCCAGTAAGATGGGGGAGTGTTATAAGAGAGGAATGATAGGGCAGTGTCTTATAACGGATTATGGAAATTATTGATCGGCAAGGGAATGAAGAAAATGAATCTTGTTGAGAACGAGAATATCGGAATCAAGAGTAGTACTCTTG
>ONWL01000078.1 GCA_900321525.1 uncultured Eubacteriales bacterium | reverse complement strand
CAGGAAATCTGAAATCTCGTACTTGATTTCCTCCGGATCCGGATTCTTAGCTGCAATCACGATCTCCGTGGCCTCCTCGCCGCACTTCTTTAAAATCTTGTCGATGCCCTTATCAAACAGATAATTGGTGTAGGAACCTTCCTTTGGATGGACCTTTCTGTCTGCAATGACCTGATACACATCCTCGAATACCTTATGGGGGTTGGCAGTCTGCCCTTCCTTCTCTAACAATGTCTGGAAGAAACAACTGCGTGCACCTGTATGGCAGGCAGCGCCAACCTGTGCCACCTTTGCCAGAATGGTATCATTGTCACAGTCTAAATACAAAGACTTTACATACTGATAATGCCCACTTGTCTCGCCCTTTAACCATCTTTCCTGACGACTGCGGCTGTAATAGCACATCTTCCCACCACGAATGGTTTCCTCAAAAGCTGCCTCATTCATATAGGCAAGCATCAATACTTCATTGGTTCTGTAATCCTGCACGATCACCGGTACCATGCCATCAGAATTCAGTTTAAATTCACTCCATCCCACCGCTGACTCATAGGTGATAGTGGGATAGCCGCTTTCCTTCAATGCATATTTATAAGCATAGAAATCCGTATCTACATCGGCTGTTACATACACACGAACTTCCTCTCCCTCGTCCTGCCTTGCCAGGTCCAGATACAGCTCCAGTGCAGTCATATTTTCATCAAAATCGGTTCCCAACTCCACCAGACGGCCTTCATAAAAAGCCGCTTCTACTTTATCGGTTCCAAAGCGGTCTGTTGCTTCCTGTAACAGCTTCATCTCCTCCGGATCATCTGCATTGACAAACACCTTCTTTGCACCGGTATAGGTGTATTTCTTCACGTCCTCTAACCGATGGAGATTGCCAGCGGTATAGAGTGGCGGTTCTGTACGGCGAACAATTTCCTTCATCTCACCAATGGATTTGTCATGTCCTGCATCATCCGTAGCAGTCTCAATCAGAAGCAATCCATCTGCACCGTTGTTATAATATGCCTCTGCCAGCGCACCTGTTTCTCCGGCTGTCTGTTCCCCTCTGGAAAATGCTGCGTTTATTCCGTTGATATACAAAACCGGAATCAGTGTAATTTTCTTCATTCTGTTATCCTCTATTCGAATCTCTATTTTCGGCACATTTTGTGCCTCTGTTTTTTATTATAGCATAAATCCGACTGTTTTCCATCTACTTTCCCATTTACAGTAGAAAAATTTGTCATTTTCTCCATCAATCGGTACTTTCTATCTTTTTCAACTCCTGTCTGTACTTTCTGTAATTCGGACAATACTGTTCTACCACCTGCCAAAATGCAGGAGAATGATTCATATGGATGCGATGTGCCAGTTCATGCACCACCACGTAATCCAGCAATTCTTTTGGCAAAAAATATAATCGATAATTGAAGTTCAAATTTCCTTTACTGCTGCAACTGCCCCAGCGCGTCTTCTGGTTCCGAATGGTAATCCGCCCATAAGTCACCTTCATCTTCTCTGCATAATAAGACACACGTGAAGTAAAACATTCTCTGATTTCCGCAACCTGCTCTGGTGTCAACTGCTCAGGCGTGGGAATACTGTATCCTGGCAAAGCGGCCTTTCGCAGCTTCATCAACTCTGCTTTTTCAAAGTACCATTTTTTTCTGGATTCCAGCATCCCTTCCAACACCTGATAGGATAAGTTGATCGGACAGCGCACCTGTGCCATTCCGTCACTGTTCACTTCAAATCCAATTGTACGGCGATGGCTGTACACAATCTGCACCGGTAATTGTCTGTCTTCTTCCTGTAATACATACTCCTGTTTCATCTCATTTTTCCTCCCCACAGACAACTCCAACATGCCTGCCGTTTTTATCGCCCATCATTATATCAAAATCTTTTTTATACTTCTATCATTATTTCTGACAGAATTATATCAAAATCACTTTTTACTCTAATATAATTGGAAAGAAAAAACGATTTCTTCTATTATAATATAACAAAACACCTCCTCGCCCCATAGGATATACAAGGAGATGTTTGTTGATTTCTGATTACAAAACCCATCCTGCCACAGTGTGAACATCACACATTCTGTCAGTCTTCAAATCTGACACGAATGGAATTGGCATGTGCCGTCAGATATTCAGATTCCGCAAATTTAATGATATCCTCATGGGCTGCCTCTAATGCTTCTTTGGAATAATAGATGATACTGGATTTCTTGATGTAATCATCTACATTCAATGGAGAGAAGAATTTGGCAGTGCCATTGGTAGGCAGAACGTGGTTTGGTCCTGCAAAGTAATCCCCAAGAGGCTCTGAGCTATAGTCGCCTAAGAAGATGGCACCTGCATTGCGGATCTTCGTCATCACCTCAAATGGATTCTTCGTCAGCAGTTCCAAATGCTCCGGTGCAATCTCATTGGCAGTGCGCACAGCTTCTTCCATGGAATCTACCACCAGAATTCTGCCGTAGTTTGCCAGAGACTTTTCCAGAATCTCACGGCGAGACAACTGCGGCAGGAAACGGTCTACTTCCGCAGATACCTGCTCTGCCAGTTCCATGCTGGTGGTCACCAAAATGGCACTGGCCAGTTCGTCATGTTCTGCCTGAGACAGCAGGTCTGCTGCCACAAAGTGTGGGTTGGCACTTTCATCTGCCACTACCATGATCTCGCTTGGTCCTGCAATGCTGTCAATGCTGACGTGTCCATAGACAGATTTCTTCGCCAGCGCCACATAAATATTGCCTGGTCCTACGATCTTATTCACCTTCGGTACAGACTCTGTACCAAACGCCAGCGCCGCAATGGCCTGTGCACCGCCTACCTTATACACCTCTGTGGCACCTGCTAAGTGTGCAGCAGTCAATGTCACCGGATTCACCTTGCCATCCTTGCCCGGAGGAGTCACCATGACGATCCGCTCTACGCCTGCCACCTCTGCCGGAATGATGTTCATCAATACGGAAGAAGGGTACGCTGCCTTGCCGCCTGGTACATACACGCCTACACTCTCTAATGGTGTAATCTTCTGTCCTAAGATAGTACCGTCCGGTCTGCTCTCAAACCAGCTCTTGCGCTTCTGTAACTCATGAAAGGCACGAATGTTTTTCAGAGACTTCTTCATGACCGCAATCAACTCAGGATCTACCTGAGCCATTGCCTCTGCAATCTCTGCCTCCGTGACACGGATATTGTCCGGGTTGATATCCGCCTTGTCAAACTCCTTTGTATAGCCAAACAAAGCCGCATCGCCCCTGTCTTTTACATCATCCACAATCTTCTGTACCTTCCCCATATACTCCCCGTAATTGTTGGGGTCACGCTTCAATAAATCTGCCAGCAAATTCTGCTTACTGGATTCATCCAATTTAATAATCTCCATATCGTCCTTTTCCTCCTTATTTTTTATCGTACATTAGGTCTTTGCGAAACTTTATTATATCACCTAAAACAGCCGGCATATCAAAATTTTTATTTATAGGAATAAAAACAAAGTCTATCTACGTACTGGCAAGGAAGGCAAATCTATCTGCCCTGTAAATAAAAATTTCAATAAAAGGTGTTCGATGCCTGGGTTCGCAATTACCTGTTTATAATACACTCTTCAAACTTTCGATCAGCTGGTTAATCCGCTGGTTCTCCATCTTCATACTGACCTGATTGACTACCATACGGGCAGACAATGGACAAACTTCCTCTAGTACTTCCAGACCATTTTCCTTTAATGTGGTACCGGTCTCTACGATGTCCACAATGACCTCAGACAAGCCCACAATCGGTGCCAGCTCTATAGAACCGTTCAGCTTGATAATCTCTACGGTCTGGTGCTTGGTATTGTAGAAATAGTTCTTTGCGATATTTGGATATTTTGTGGCCACACGGATCATCTCGTGATTCTGCAGCAACTCTCTGGCACTGGCAGGACCTGCCACACACATACGGCATTTGCCGATGCCCAAATCTACCACTTCATACAGTTTTCTGCCTTCTTCCATAATGGTATCTTTGCCTACCACGCCGATATCTGCCGCCCCATACTCTACATAAGTCGGCACATCTGTTGCCTTTGCCAGAAAGAATTTCAGTTTCAATTCTTCATTGACAAAAATCAGCTTTCTGGATTGTTCATCCTTCATTTCCTCACAGGTAATGCCAGTCTGTTCCAGCATCTTCATGACCTTTTTGGCAAGTCTGCCCTTTGGCAGTGCGATTGTAATATATCTCATGTTGCTCCTCATTTCTTCACTTAAATAGACAATATGGTTCTGTATTTTCTCTATTTCAGATATGCGTCTATCTTCTCTACTCTGGATGCTCCGCTGCCACACTGGATGACCTGCACAGTCTCACCGGTTTCATCTATGTAAAGAATTTCTCCAATAAAGCTGCGATTGGCATAAGCAATGTAATCTTCGATGCTCTTTTCATAATATTTCTTCATCATCTGCAAACTGCTGCCTTCCTTGCGAAGCTTTCCTGCCAGCCCAATGGCCAACGCCTTCTGTTTTCTGTCATACAGCAGAATGGTACCGATGATGTCTGTGTCAATGGCAATCTTCTGGCGATTCATAGCAGTCAACAGGCTGTCTAAGCGAATGCCAAATCCGATGCTGGCGGTATCCTTGCCATACTGGCGGATCAGTCTGTCATAACGACCCCCTGCCGCAATGGGTGCACCGGTATCATAGGTATAGGCATTGAAAATGATGCCCGTATAATATTTGAAATTGCCCAGCATACCCAGATCAAAGGTAATATATTCCTCTAAGCCATACTGCTGTACAATTTCATATAATTCCTCTAAATAAGCAATGGCCTGTAAGCATACCGGATTGGATGTGATATCCTTTGCCGCCTGAATCTGGGAAATGGTGCCAAACAGCTTTGGCAGCTGAATGAAGGCATCCTTCACTTCCTGAGACATTTCCTTCTCCCGCAACAGTTCCTCTAATGCAAAATAATTCTTATTGGCAATCAGATCACGAACCTGCTCCTGTTCGTCCTCTTCCAGACCGGATTCCTCGATGAGACCATTGTAAAACCCAATGTGTCCCACTTCCACCTGAAAGTTTTGCAGACCGGCTGCCAGCAGACAGTCAATCAGCATGGCGATCATCTCTGCATCTGCATCAGAAGTGGCATCTCCCACCAGCTCGCCCCCGATCTGTGTCTGCTCCTTTAACTGTCCTCTGTAACCGGAATTGTTCTGGAAGACCTCTCCACAGTAAGACAGACGAACCGGCATGTCCTCTTCCATAAAATACTTGGATGTACAGCGGGCAATGGAAGGGGTAATGTCCGGACGCAGTACCAGCGTATTGCCGTCACGGTCTACAAACTTGTACATATCCTTTGCCGCCACACTGCCCTTATCCTGACTGAATATATCAAAAAACTCAAAGGTAGGAGTCTGAATGTCACGATACCCATACAGTTTCAGAACCTGATGAATATGATGAGACACCGCCGCCTTTTTGGCATATTCATTGTAATACAAATCTCTTACACCGTCCGGTGTATGCAGTAACTTTTTCTGACTCATGTTTTGTTCTCCATTTCTCTTTACTTTAGCCTGCTACCATGTTACCAAATTAGCAGAGGACATTATTATATGAAATAAATACCCATTTGTCAACCACTTTCTCATCCAAATTCCATACTTGTCCAAATTTAGTATTTCATGTTGTTGTTCTGCCTTGGGTTCCTGTGTGGATCGATACACCCTTTCCTGCATTTGCCCACACAGCATGTTCTCCTACGCTTCCTGCTCATCCAGATCTTTCTGAATGGCTTCCAGATACTGGATATACACACCGCTTTTCAGCTCCACCTGATAAGAAGGATTGATTTCCTCAAACCGAAAACTCTTCCGTCCCCCCTCCTGGCTGCGCTGCCAGAACCTCTGGATATCCCGAAAGGGAATGTAATACACTTCATTTCTATGGGTGTAATACAGCAGGATAAAGGCGATACCTCCCTGTTCCTCCCATTCCTGCATAAATGCAATCTGATGAGAATGGATATTCTGCAAAGGAAAGGTATCCACTGCAGATTCCTTGGCATCAAAACACACCGGAATGCCCTGCACATTGCCAATATAGTCTACCGTACTCTTCTGTTCAAAATAGGCCAGCGTAATCCGCCTGCTGGTCTTCTCCATCTCAATGGGCTTAATGGGGGTGGGAATCTTCTGAATCAGTGCCAGCTTTTGATTCCGGTACTGTTCATTGGTATGATTGATCAAATCCTCTAACGTAGAACCTCTCAACCCTCTGGTTTTCCATGTTGCCATATACCTTCCCCTTTCAGCACCTTTTGAAACGCTAGAGGCAGTTGTGCTTCAAACACCTGTCCGCTTAAATAGGACAACTTGCCCTCCAATACAGGCAGTTCTAACCGATAAGAATGAAGCAGCTGGGCATGCACCCCGTACTGTTTCTGATAATACCGGTTCACCTTGTCACTGCCATATCGGGGATCCCCAATCAATGGATGCCCCTCGGATGCCAGATGGGCACGAATCTGATGAGACCGTCCGGTAATGAGCAATACCTTCAATAAAGTCACCTTATCATTGCCTGCCAGCGGCTCATATTCTGTCTCAATCTGCTGTGACTGCTCATTCACTGGCTGCTTCGTAATTTTCACCTGATTGGCAGACTGGTCTTTGGTCAGATAACCGCTGAGCCGTCTCTTTTTTGCCACTCTCCCCTTCACCAGACAAAGATAATACTTATGCATGGTCCGATCTTTTAACATAGCAGACATGGTCTGTAATCCTGCCAGAGATACCCCTGCAATCAGGATACCGCTGGTGTTTCGATCCAATCGATTGCACACACCGGGTCGAAAGGTCCGCAAAGAGTCTTCTGTGGCTCTTCCACATGCC
>ONWL01000012.1 GCA_900321525.1 uncultured Eubacteriales bacterium | reverse complement strand
CTGCCATTCCAGCTTGGCACAGTCTGCCAGTGTCAGCTCATATCCCTGGTAAATGCCATACTCTAACTGCAGCTTGTCACACAGTGCTAACAGTTCTTTGGCCTGTTTGTTGATGTCAGCGTTCATGGTTTCTGTTCTCCCTTCCGACTTGTACATTGATCTACCATTACAAAACGATGATATGGATGCTGCCTGGGTGTACAGGCTGTTTGATCGATCAAAAGGTTTTGCAAATTTTTCATTTACTTTATATTCATCATGAATGGTAAGCAAAAAAACACATAATAAATGAGGAAGAAATGTGATCTTCTTCACTCTATACAAGCATAAAACCAGCAGAAAAAAAAGTCAATCGAGAGTTGCAAAAATACATGGCAAAATGAAAAGGCGGTTCATGGAAGAAGAGGGTGAAATACGACAGGGGTGTTGTTTTACAGCCGGAAAACCGGATGAAACAGAAAGAAAAACAGAAAAACCATGAGAAAACAATAAAAATTGAAGAAAAGCCTTGCCTTTTTTTTCTAAAAAAGGTAGAATGAATCTGATGGATAGGGGGCTAAAGGACCTTATCGTTATGGTTGTTAACAGTTTAACAATCTTACACTATTATCTAGGAGGATTTTTTACTATGGCAGTAAAAGTAGCAATCAATGGTTTTGGCCGTATTGGTCGTCTGGCTTTCAGACAGATGTTTGATGCAGAGGGTTATGAAGTAGTTGCAATCAACGATTTAACAAAGCCTTCTATGTTAGCTCACTTATTAAAGTATGACTCTTCTCAGGGTAGATACAAGTATTTTGATCAGGTTTCCGCAGATGATGAGGCAGGTACCATCACTGTTTGTGGTAAAACTTTAAAGATTTATGCAAAGGCAAACGCAGCTGAGCTGCCATGGGGCGAGATCGGTGTAGACGTAGTTCTGGAGTGTACCGGTTTCTATGTATCCAAGGCTAAGTCTCAGGCTCATATCGATGCAGGTGCAAAGAAGGTTGTTATCTCTGCTCCAGCTGGTAACGATCTGCCAACTATCGTTTACTCTGTAAATGAGAACACTCTGACTGCTGATGACAAGATCATCTCCGCAGCTTCTTGTACAACAAACTGCTTAGCACCTATGGCTAAGGCTCTGAATGACTACGCTCCAATCCAGAGCGGTATCATGAGCACCATCCACGCTTATACTGGCGACCAGATGGTATTAGACGGACCACACAGAAAGGGTGACCTGAGACGTGCGCGTGCAGCAGCTGTGGCAAGCTGATCGGTTCCGCACAGCGTGTTCCGGTACCAACCGGTTCTACCACCATCCTGACCGCAGTTGTAAAGGGTAAGGACGTAACAAAGGAAGGCATCAACGCTGCTATGAAGGCTGCTGCTTCCGATTCCTTCGGTTACAACGAGGAAGAGATCGTTTCTTCTGATATCGTTGGTATCACTTATGGTTCTCTGTTCGATGCAACTCAGACCATGGTTTCCAAGATCGATGAGGATACCTATCAGGTACAGGTTGTTTCCTGGTATGACAACGAGAATTCTTACACCAGCCAGATGGTAAGAACAATCAAGTATTTCGCAGAGTTAGCTTAATGGACAGCAGGACAAGTTCCTGTTTGTATTGAAGACTCATGTTGTAGGGTCCGGTCCGCAGGGCCGGGCCCTGCTTTGTATATAAAACCCAAAAAGAAAGGAAATATCCGCTATGTTAAACAAGAAAAGCGTAGATGATATCAATGTAAAGGGCCAGAGAGTGCTGGTTCGTTGTGATTTCAATGTACCGTTAAAGGAAGGTCAGATCACAGATGAGAACCGTCTGGTGGCAGCTCTGCCAACCATCAAGAAGCTGATCGCAGACGGCGGTAAGGTGATTCTGTGCTCCCATTTAGGAAAGCCAAAGGGAGAGCCAAAGCCAGAGTTATCTTTGGCACCGGTTGCAGTTCGTCTGTCTGAGCTGCTTGGCCAGGAAGTGAAGTTTGCTGCTGATCCAGAAGTAGTAGGACCAAATGCAAAGGCTGCTGTAGCTGCAATGCAGGATGGCGAAGTTGTTCTGTTAGAGAACACCCGTTACAGAGCAGAGGAGACCAAGAACGGAGAGGCATTCTCCAAGGATTTGGCTTCCCTGGCTGACGTATTCGTAAATGATGCATTCGGTACTGCTCACAGAGCACACTGCTCCAACGTAGGTGTCACAGAGTATGTAGATACCGCTGTGGTTGGTTATCTGATGCAGAAGGAGATCGACTTCTTAGGCAATGCAGTGAACAATCCAGTGAGACCATTCGTTGCAATCTTGGGCGGCGCAAAGGTAGCAGATAAGTTAAATGTAATCTCTAACCTGTTAGAGAAGTGCGATACTCTGATCATCGGCGGTGGAGAAGTTACTTCTTCCGGTTGATGCTGTTACCATTAAGGATTTCCCAAGCCCAATCGATGCACCTGTAGAAGTTGAGGTATATGATGCAGATAAGATGCCAGCTGACCGTGAAGGCTGTGACATCGGACCAAAGACCCAGGCTCTGTTCGCAGAGGCTGTAAAGTCTGCAAAGACTGTTGTTTGGAACGGACCGATGGGCGTATTCGAGAACCCGACTCTGGCAGCCGGTACCATTGCAGTGGCAAAGGCCCTGGCTGATACAGATGCAACTACTATCATTGGTGGTGGTGATTCTGCAGCAGCAGTCAACCAGCTGGGATTTGGCGATAAGATGAGCCACATCTCTACTGGCGGCGGCGCATCCTTAGAGTTCTTAGAGGGCAAGGATCTGCCAGGTGTAGTAGCAGCAAACGATAAGTAATTCTTTGTGAGAAGACAGGTGGTCTGCCCTTTGCTGCATGGATCGTAGGCACCTGCACTGTTTTGATGGCAAAATGGTGTGGCGGGCGGGTCAGGCCGACTAAGGAAGAACGGACTATGGATCGTGTGTACGCATACAGTTCCATAGTCCTTGTTAAGAGAAAATAGACAGGCATCAGAACTCTTTTTCATGATGTATATTTGATCAAAAGCATTTTTGTGAAATGGGTTTGGGTCAAATGCATTTTCGTGAAATGTATTCTTAAGGAAAACATCTTCATCAGAAGTATTTTTATGAAACAGAGTTTTATCGTATGCAGTTTAGATAGATCAGATCAAAAACAGGAGGAACGACAATGCGTAAGAAGATTATCGCAGGTAACTGGAAGATGAACATGACACCAAGCCAGGCCGTAGAATTGGTTAATACATTAAAGCCATTGGTGGCAAATGAGGAAGTAGATGTGGTATTCTGTGTACCAGCCATCGACATCATTCCAGCCATTGAGGCAGCCAAGGGAAGCAACATCCAGATCGGTGCAGAGAATATGTACTTCAAGGACAACGGTGCATTCACAGGCGAGATTTCACCAGATATGTTAGTAGATGCTGGTGTCAAGTATGTGATCATCGGACACTCTGAGAGACGTGAGTACTTTGCAGAGACAGATGAGACTGTAAACCTGAAAGTAGTAAAGGCATTTGAGAAGGGTCTGACCCCGATCATCTGCTGTGGCGAGTCCCTGATCCAGAGAGAGCAGGGTGTGACCATGGATTGGATCCGTATGCAGATCAAGATCGCGTTCCAGAACGTAACTGCTGAGCAGGCAGCAACTGCTGTCATCGCTTATGAGCCAATCTGGGCAATCGGTACCGGTAAGGTAGCAACTACTGAACAGGCACAGGAAGTTTGCAGTGGCATTCGTGCATGCATCGCAGAGATCTATGATGAGGCAACAGCAGCAGCCATCCGCATCCAGTACGGCGGCAGCGTAAGCGCAGCAAGCGCACCAGAGTTATTTGCACAGGCAGATATCGATGGCGGTCTGGTAGGCGGCGCGTCCTTAAAGCCAGATTTTGGAAAGATTGTAAATTACAAGTAATATTATGTGCAATTGAGTGATCAGCTCATTTATGGCGAGGGTGCGTTGAAACATAAAAACGTACCCTTTCTTAATGAAGTATTTTTGAGATGAAAAGAAAAGGATATTTTCATAAAAAAGTTGACATAAACAAGTAAAAACGATTGACTTTCCACATAAGATTTCATATAATACTAGTACAGGTAGAGATACGCTGTATACTCACGTAACCGAATTAACGTTTAAACGATATGTAATATCGTCGGCCGTGGGGCCACCGCAAGGTGGCTTTTTTTAATATGACAGAGGAAAGAAAATGAACATTTATATTTACTCAGATGAATCGGGAGTTTTTGATAAAATACATAATGACTATTATGTTTATGGTGGTATTGTGTTGTTGGGAGAGGAGAAAAAGGCGGAATGGGAAAGAAGATATTTGTCTGTGGAGAAAAATATACGTAGAAACAGTGGATATTCAAAAGATATGGAAATTAAGGCTACAACGATTCGCAATCAGGAAAAAATAGTCTGTTTCGTTCGTTAAATGGTTGCTATAAGTTTGGGGTTATAGTGGATCAGAAGGAAGTTTTGGATCCTATTTTTGATAGTAAGAAAGATAAACAAAGATATTTGGATTATGTTTATAAACGTGCGGTAAAACATGCGTTCAAAGAATTGATAGACAAAAAAGTAATTGTTCCAGATCAAGTAGAAGATATTTTCTTTTTTACAGACGAGCATAGTACAGCCACAAATGGACGTTATGAATTAAGAAAGTCGCTGGAAAGAGAACTGAAAACTGGTACATATAATATGAACTATTCATGTTATTTTCCGCCAATTTTTCCCAAGGCACAAAATATACAGGTATTTTTCTGTAATTCCGCCAAAAAAACGTTGATTCGTGCAGCAGACATCGTTGCAAATAAAATATATTATTTGGCAGTGTCGGGGCAAATGGATCAATTGAAACAATTTCAAAATTTATTTTATATGAATTTGCCGTAAAAGAAGAAAGGTATCCCCAGAGGATGCCTTTTCTGCTGTAAAATGACAAAACTGTCACTTGGCAATTCACCTGTCTGTCATCTTGTCATGTTATGATCAGACTGTAATCAATAGGTAATTGCGAAACGCTCCAAAAAGTTTCATCCGTGTTGGCTAGGAAGGCAAATATGACTTTTGAAGGCCACCCCAAACGCCGGTACTTGTTTTTTGAAGCAAATTGCGCACAAAAAGCTTAGTATCCGCTGCGTTTTCACCTGGCGAAAGCTTGCCTGAAAAAGTCATATTGCGAACGAAGACAACACTTCAAAGAAGTGATTGGCGTTTTGCAATTGCCTACTGTAATCAAGAAGGAAAGGGAAACGGTTCGCAATCCATGCAGTTGCAGAAGGAGCGGAATCGTGATGAGGGAGAATCGGTATGGAAATTCTCAGATGTGAAAATTTGACCAAACTATATGGACAGGGTGACAGTCAGACAGTGGCGTTGGATCATGTCTCTTTTTCTGTGGAAAAAGGAGAGTTTGTATCCATCATCGGACCGTCAGGAAGCGGCAAATCTACTCTGCTGCATCTGCTTGGGGGAGTAGACCGGCCAACCAGCGGCCAGGTGATCATCGGTGGTCAGGACATTCACAAGCTAAATGAAAATCAGCTTGCTATATTCAGAAGACGGCACATTGGACTGGTGTATCAGTTTTATAACCTGATTCCGGTGTTAAATGTAGATGAAAATATTGTATTGCCCCATTTGTTAGACGGACGAAAGATGGACAGAGAGCGGTTGGATCAGATGGTGGCATATCTGGGACTGACAGACCGGAGAAACCATCTGCCCGGTCAGCTTTCCGGAGGACAGCAGCAGAGGGTATCCATTGGGCGGGCGCTGTTTTCCCATCCGGCACTGATGCTTTGCGATGAACCTACGGGAAATCTGGACCGGCGAACGGGGGAAGAGATTGTGTCTCTCTTAAAGGAATCCAATCGTACTATGCAGCAGACACTGATTTTGATTACCCATGATGAGCGCATTGCGTTACAGGCAGACCGTATGATCTGTATCGAAGACGGCAGAATCGTTCGGGATGAACGGATTCGGGTACTGAACTCTGCCTCTGGGAAGGAGGCATCCCTATGACCAATCGAAGCATCGTCCATCAGGTAACCAGACGGTATATGCACAGTCAGATCGGCAGAACCAGGATTTCTTTCATTGGCATTGTTTTAATGGTCACACTGATGACCTGTGTATTTGTGGGAAAGGATACGGTACTGGCTTATTTTACAGAGATTACAGAGACCCATTATGGAAAATGGCATATGGCAGTGTATGATATTACGGAATCCCAGCTGGCACAGATTCAGGCTCTTTCTGGTGTGAAGGAAACGGCAGTGTCACAGAACCTGCACTATACCGCATTCCCCCAGTCAGGAGATGAACTGCATCCCTATTTGAATTTGCGTACCTATTCAGACAAGGCATTTGACTGGATGAACATTCAGGTGGTGGAGGGAAGACTGCCTGTGCAGGAAGATGAGGTGGTCATCAGTTATGCAGCAATAGAGGATGGGGCACAGGTGGCCATTGGTGACACCATTCAGGCAGATTGCTTTCGGAGATATATTGAGAATTTCGGAGTACAAGATACGATCTTTCCGTTTCTTTCGTTTTCTTTAAGCAGCGGAGAGCGGAAGGAAGCACCGGCAGACCTTGGATTTTTCCCTGAGGGTGATCCTTTTTATGAGGGGCATCGTGAAATTCATGAAGAAACCGGGGTTTATCATACCTATACCGTCACCGGATTCATAGAAGCACCTTCTTATGAAAATAGAGGCAGTGCTGCCTATACCGCCATCGGGTGGATGGGGGAAGAACCGATTGATGGCAATGTGAACTGTTCCATCCGCATGGATACCAGTCAGGTACAGGAGTATCTGAACAGAGAATTGGCAGAGATTGTGCCAGCTGAACAGATAGAAGTGAACAATCCGGTATTGGCATTTGATGCATCTTCCTCGGATGATATGATCAATTTTCTGGCAGTGGCCGGGCAGATCTTTTTTCTTCTGCTGATCAGTTTGGTTTCTATCATTCTCATGTACAATCTGTTTCAGCTTTCCTTTGCGGAGCGGTGCCGGTATTTGGGGATGCTGTCTTCTGTAGGCGCAACGGCCAGACAAAAGCGCAGCAGCGTGTATGATGAAGCCATGTGTCTGCTGCTGCCGGCACTTCCCATAGGGGTCCTCCTTGGACTTGGCATTGTGTATGGGGGTGTGGGACTGCTTTCTCCACTGGCGGCCGGGATGATGGGCGTGGAACATGCCGTCCATGCAGTTCCGGTGAGACTGCGGATCACGGTGTGGTCGGTTTTACTGACGATTGGATTTGCAGTTGTGACGGTGCTGCTGTCTTCTCTCCTTCCGGCTGTGCGGATCAGCAAAACCGGAGCCATAGAGGGGATACGAGGCAATGTCGAAAGTTCTGTCAGAAAACAAAGCAGACATAGGCTGAGCGAAAGATGGATTGGCTGGTTTGGGGCAGAGGGCATGTTGGCAGCCGGTTTTCTTACCAATCAGAAGAAAAAGTCCAGGGGAATTGTGCGGGCATTGACCATGTTTTTTATTGTGTTGTCCGTTACGATGTATGGTGGACAGGCTGTCTCTCAGATGGTATCTTATAAGCTGAGAGATACCAGTCAGATGGGGATCATGGGGGAAGACGACTGGGAGTATATGCTGACTGCTTCCGGACATATAGAAACAGTGGAAGCGATTGCAGAAGAGCTGTCACAGATGGAAGGGATTTCCCGGTTACAGGTATCCTATGAAGGTTTGTGGATTGGTGAGACAGAAGAGAAGGTGTTTAGCCAAGAATACTGGGATACCTTTTATCAGGTGTTGTCACAGTATTATCCGGAAGGATTGTCAAAGCAGGAGTTTGAAACAGAGTATGTGTCAAACCATCTGAACCTTGTAAACATGATTTCTGTGGATACAGAAAGATTTCGGCAGATGTTGGAATCGGTACAGGGGGATTTGGATGTATGGGACGATCCGGGGACGATTCCCTGTATTGTATTTCAGACAGGGGAATTTTCCACAGACAGTTACCGTGTATGGGGGCGTCAGCCTTCTTCGTATCAATTTTTGGAAATTTCCCGTATGACGGATTTGGACATGGGAGAGGAACTTCCGTTTACCATTTCCGTACCGGAAGAGATAGCAGAAGATGGTTCTGTCCAGATGCCCCTGACCATCGCCGGTTTTGGAACCAATGAGACCCTTGGAAAATGGCTGGAATTGCATAGAGATGATTTTTGGGTAATTACCACAAATGAAATTGCCAGAAAGATAAATGCAGTTCGGGGCGGTGGACTGGATATTACAGTATGTTTTCAGGCAGAAGAAGAAAATACCCAGGTACAGGCAAAATTGCAGCAGTTAAACCGGTTACAGGAACAGGATAGTGGCATTTATTTTGCGTCAAAGGAAACTTATCTGCCGGAAACGATCCCTGCGGTACTCAGTGGGATGTTTGGTCTTGTGATGAAAGGATTTATCGGCATCAGTTCAGTGATCTGCTTTTTGAATTTGTACAATTCTGTGGGAGGATTGATGCTGGAACGGAGAAAAGAATTCGCGACATTGAAGTCTTGTGGTATGACAGGCAGACAGCTGTTTCGGATGTGCCGGTATGAATTATACCTGATTTTTTTCAGAAGCATTGTCATCGCAGTGCCCATCATCCTGTTTTTGTGCAAAGGCATGGAACATGTGATGATGGGACGGTTCGGACATTTTACGGTTAGATTTCCCCTGGGGTTGGTGTTAGGAATAGGACTGTGCGCCATGGTGCTGACAGTCTGTATAGCGGGGATTTGCTGTAGACGGAACAATAAAGCAGATCATTACGAAACTTTTTTATAGGAAGCAAAAGTAACCTGTACAGAGGAAAGGCGTTGGGTGACATAGTTTTAAAATCATCTAAGGAATAAAGAAACAAATGGAGGTTTGATATGGTTTTGGTAGTGGAAGATGATGCCATGATCGTGGAAGGATTAAAACTCTCTCTGACCCAGGAGGGATACCAGGTGCGAACTGCCGCAACCAAGGCAGAAGCGCTGGCCGTGTTAAATGGCCCGGAGAGAAATCAAATCCAGATTTGTCTTCTGGATGTGATGCTTCCGGACGGAAATGGATATGAAATATGCAGTGAGATTCGCCGGAACAGCAACATGCCTATTTTGTTTTTGACGGCCTGTGATGATGAAGTCCATACGGTGCTGGCATTGGAACAGGGGGCAGACGATTATATTACAAAGCCCTTTCACATTCGGGAGCTGATGGCACGGATGAAAGCAGTGCTTCGCAGAACACAGGGAATGCCTGTGGAATCGGTACTGCATCAGGTAGGTGCCAATCAGATCAATCTGCAAACGGCAAAGGTATACAGAGACGGGCAGGAAGTGGGATTGACGGCAATGGAGTATAAATTGCTGCTGGTGCTGTTGCGGCACAGAGGGCAGCTCCTTTCCAGACAGCAGCTGTTGGGGATTCTCTGGGATGATGCAGGGGACTATGTCAATGACAATACACTGACTGTTTACATGAAGCGGCTGCGAAACAAGCTGGATGACAGGGAAGGGGTATATGTTGAGACAGTTCGTGGAATGGGATACCGGTTAAGGAGTATGTGAGCATGGGATGGATTATCATTGTGTTGCTTTGCTGTATTGCAGGGTTGTTGGGGAATCTTGTGGTGCAGCATAGAAAAAATGAAGCCTATCTGGACGGCATCATTGCGTATTTGATGAAAGTACAGGATCGAAATGCACTGCCTGAGATGAAGGAGCAGGTGGAGGGAAAGCGGGGCATCCTGCAAAGTGAATTGTATAAGCTGGCATCCACACTGCAGGAGCAGTATGCCAGAGAAACAGAGAAGAACCGGTATCTGGCAGAGATGCTCTCCAATGTATCTCATCAGATCAAAACCCCACTGACTGCCATTACTATTATGACGGATTTGTTAAAAAGCGATACGCTGTCGGAAGCCGATCGGCGGCAGTGTGTCTCCCGTATTGTGGGACAGACAGATCGGATTACATGGCTGGTGAAAACACTTCTGACCCTTGCCAGACTGGATGCAGAAGTGCTGTCCTTTAAACAGGAGCAGGTAGAGATAGAAGAGTTGATTGACAGCATTTACGATACACTGGCGGTACTGGCAGAACTGAAAGGTGTGGCGCTGGAAAAAGAGATACCGGAAGGCATGCAGGTCATCTGTGACAGACAATGGACTCGGGAAGCTCTTTTGAACATTGTGAAAAATTGCCTGGAACATACAGGGGAAGGGGGACGTGTGGGTACCGTGGTTAGTCAGTCCAATCTTGCCACGGACCTCATCATTTGGGACACTGGAACCGGCATCTGTCCAGAAGACCTTCCCCATATATTTGAACGCTTTTATCAGGGAAAACAGGCAGATTCCGGTAGTGTGGGCATTGGGCTGGCATTGTCTGGGCAGATCATCCGAAAGCAGAATGGCAATATCGCCGTGGAAAGCAGAGAAAGACAGGGTACAAAATTTTCCATCCGATTGTATCATACAAAGACAGTATGAGAGTTTCGTGGTATAATCAAAATTAATCTGATTTTAATCTTTCTTCTATTTCAGATTAATCCATTCCCTGTAATCTATTCTCATCAGATGCGAAGCGTCTGATCAGATACGAAGCGTCTGATCAGATATAAGAAGATCTGATAAAAGGGTGACATGAGGCAATTACTTAAGAGTGATCACAAAGGAAAGGAGCATAGGGAATGGATTTTTTAGAGAAAGTAGAAAAGGTAAGAGAAAAGACAGGGGTTTCCTACGAAGTGGCAAAAGAAGCATTAGAAGCATGTGAGTACGACATGTTAGATGCTTTGGTGTATTTAGAGAAGCAGGGCAAGATTCCACAGCCGTCTCATAGCACATGGTCTACGGAGCAGGGACAGCATTCGGAGGCATTTCACCAGACACAGGAGACTTATGCAAGAGACTGTCAGAAGAAATCTTCTGGTGATACATGGAGAAAGTTTACCGCATGGTGCAAGAAAATGCTGAAAGCAAGTTTGGAGAAGCATTTTGAAGTCATTCGGGAAAACAGACAGGTGCTTTCTGTTCCGGTATTGATTTTGATGATCGGGTTTGTGTGTGCCTTTTGGGTGACACTGCCATTGTTGATCATCGGCATGTTTATGGGATGCCGGTATCAGTTCAGCGGCTTTGAAAAGACCAGCATTGACTTAAATGAAATGTGTGAAAAAGCATCTGAGGCCTGCGAGCAGGTAAAAAAGAACTTCCAGGAACAGAAGGATGCAGAATAAAGGGGTGCAGAATACAAGAACCGGAGTTGGATCAGGAAACGTAAGAAAGCGTGTGGATTGTGATCTGATTTGAACGAAAAGTAAGCAACGGTATATGTGTGGCATGGGTGTTAACAGAAGGGAAATGAAAGAATATGGCAGACAGGATTCTTGTGATTGAGGATGAAGTGAACATTGCCCGGTTTATTGAGCTGGAATTACAGCATGAGGGCTATGAGATAGAGAAGGCTTTTGATGGCAGAGAGGGGCTTGACAAGGCAGTCTCTGGTTCTTACACATTGATTCTGTTGGATGTGATGCTTCCGGGTCTCAATGGCCTGGAAGTATTGCGGCGGATTCGAAAGGAAAGCAGTGTGCCGGTGATTTTGCTCACCGCCAGAGATGCGGTGATGGATAAGGTGGCGGGATTGGATGCAGGGGCAGACGACTATATGACCAAGCCATTTGCCATTGAAGAACTGCTTGCCCGGATTCGCAACGCCAAGCGCAGACGGATGGTAGAAGCAGAGCCGGAGGAAAAACTGACGGTGGGAGAGGTGACACTAGATGTCGCCAGATATGAGGTGACAGTGAGAGGGGAGCAGGTGGAATTGACCAACCGGGAATTTGAACTGCTTCACACATTGATGCGAAATAAAAACATTGTCATGAGCCGGGCAAAGCTGCTAGAAGAAGTGTGTGGGTATGACTATGAAGGAGAAACCAATCTGATCGATGTCTATGTACGGTATTTGCGGATGAAAATAGATGATCGGTATCAGATCAAACTGATTCATACCGTCCGGGGCGCCGGATATGTGATTCGGGAGGAAGGATCAGAAGATAGGCATAAAATGTAACTGCGAAAATTATAAAGAATATATGAACGAACAGTCAGCCTGCCGCATTGAAAAAATGGGACAGTTGTGGAATCAAACATCAAAGGAATGGGAAAAGGGATGTCAGAAAAAAGAGAAAACAGAGCGAAACGGATGACTTCCATTGCCAGAAAGTTAAACGGCAGTTTCTGGCGGAAGCGCCTTTGGGATTTGCTTTTGACCGATTTCATTGTCGCGGCACTGGTGTGCGGCGGCTATTTGTATTCCTGTGAGAAGCAGATCTACAGCCAGGCGAAAATGAGTGACTGGGTGGAGGCGTACCGGCATGCCGGACGGTATTTTACCAGAACAGATGGAATCAGCTGGAGGCAGATTGACTATGTGATCCAACCGGCAGAGATGGAAGAATACCGGTTTCCTGTGACGGACTTTCTGGAATTTTGCATTCCGGCAGCGGTGATTCTGGTGATTTTGCAGGGGATTCATCTGTTCTTTGCCCTGTTTCACACTTCAGAAATCCGGCGGAAATTAAAACCCATCAATGACCTGGCGGTACGTGCAGAGGAGATGAGCAGCATTTCCTTTGATCCCGGGAAGTTTTCTACGCTAGAACAGGCCATTGAAAGCATTTCACCAGATGGACCGGAGGCGGAAGTCCATACAGGGGACAAAGATTTGCAGAGCATTGAGGTGGCGCTGAACAATCTGCTTCATCACATGAAGGAAAGCCAGCAGCAGCAGGCACGGTTTGTGTCGGATGCATCTCATGAACTGCGTACCCCTATTGCGGTGATAGAAGGGTATGTGAATCTGCTGGATCGTTGGGGAAAGGAAGACGAAGCGGTTCTCAATGAATCCATAGAAGCATTGAAGCAGGAATCTGCCCATATGAAAGAGCTGGTGGAGCAGCTGTTGTTTCTGGCAAGAGGGGACAGTGGCAGAAATACACTGCATCAGGTGTCTTTTGATTTGAATGATGTGGTGAAAGAAGTGTTTGAAGAGTCTATGATGATTGAAGAACGGCATAGATACAAGATGAAAGACCAACCCGGGGCATTGACACGGGGAGATGTGGCAATGATCAAGCAGTCCATTCGGATTTTTGTGCAGAATGCAGTGAAATATTCAGGGGAAGGAGATTGTATCACGTTTGCAGTGGGAATAGAGCCGGGGATGGTGTCTTACAGTGTGCAGGATGAGGGAATTGGTATGGAGGCAGGAGAATTGGAGCATATCTTTGAACGGTTTTATCGGGCGGATCAGGCACGAAATGGAGAAAAAGGCGGTTCCGGTCTGGGATTGTCCATCGCCAGATGGATTGTGGAAGCCCATCACGGCACCATCGAAGTCACATCTGCACCGGAATGCGGCAGCCGGTTTACAGTGAAGCTGCCGGCGGAGCAGTTATGAAACAGATAGAAATGAGGAGTAGCAGGATGGATACAGTGAGGAAAGTAGGATGGACTCTTTTTGTCATCATGGTAACAGTGGTATCATTATTTCGTCCCTCTTTTGCATATGCAGAAGGAACGGAGTCCACATTGCCATCGGGGATTTCTACTGATGATATAGGACAACAGATAGAGGAGTTCATAGAGGAACATAGAGATACGACGGTAGGAATGGCGGTAGAAGTGTTTGATACACAGTCCGTTCTTTATGAAAACTATGCAGGATATGCGAATCGGGAAAATGGAATTGTTGTGACAGAAGATACGGTGTTTGAGTGGGGATCTGCTACCAAGCTTTTGGTATGGGTCAGTGTGATGCAGTTATATGAGCAGGGAAAGCTGGCACCGGATCAGGACATTGCTATCTATTTGCCAGAAGGGTTTCTCACCAATCTTCGTTATGATACCCCTGTGACCATGACCCATCTGATGAATCATACGGCAGGATTTCAGGAGTTGTATGCAGACTTATTTGTCAAAGAGGAAGGGGCGATTCTTCCTTTAGGAGAAGCATTACAGTCACACGAACCGGCACAGATTTATGAGCCGGGAACGGTTACGGCTTATTCCAACTGGGGTGTGGCATTGGCTGGTTATATCGTAGAACGGGTATCCGGTATGGAATTTTCTGCATATGTGCGGAGTCATATTTTTGAACCTCTGGGCATGCAGCACAGTGGGGTGGCAGCAGATTTAAGTGACAATGAATGGGTGAAAGAACAGCGAAACAATCTGGCATGCTATACTGCAGCGGGAAAGTTGATTCCGGATTGTTTTTATTACATTACCTTGTATCCGGCTGGTATGTGTACTTCCACGTTGTCGGATTTTGCCGTTTTTGCAAAGGCACTGTTGCAGGAAGATTGCCCGCTGTTTGAACAGAAGGACACATGGAAGCAGCTGTTTACGCCTACGGATTTTTATGGAGACAGTCAGGTACCGTTGAATTGTCATGGGTTCTGGGTACTGCCCTTTGCCAATCTGACCTATGGGCATGGTGGCAATACAGCTGGATGTTCCTCGTATCTGCTGCTTGATCTGACAAAGCAGGTAGGTGCGGTGGTGATGACCAATCAATCCGGTGAGCAGGTGTACAATACAGATATGATGCCGCTGATTTTTGGGGAATTTCAGGCAGACCGATATTTGCCGGAACAGAAGACACCAAAAGGAATGTATCGAAGTGCAAGAGTGGTGCGGAAAGGTCCTTTTAAGGCGATGAGCCTGTCTTTTCAGACCATAGAGGATGAAGAAGAAATGTGGGCAGCGGGAAATCAGGATGGAATCGAAAAAGTCTGCTATGCTTACGGCGATCTTTTGAAAGTACCCACAGCCACTTTTGGTCTGGAAATGGGATTGTTTTTCCTCTGGGTGGCAGCTGTGGGCTTTTCTGTGATCAGTTTGTTTGTGAAATGGATTCGAATACTTGTCAGGAAAATCAGGCACAAAGAAAAACCACAGATTGTGCTTGGAAAATGGAGTACAGGGTCTGCTTTCCTTCAGTTGATTGCTTTGGGACTGCTGGTAGCAGTCATCATACAGGTATCCGGGTATGTGTTGTATCGCAGTTATCAATGGATGTTTGCCGGATTTGGACTGGTGGCACTGGGGATGGGATTGACTGCCGCATATGGGATTTGGAAGATCAAAAAGTACCCTTCTACAAAAAAGCGCAAGGCATACAATATTTGTGTGGTGGGATTGCTGCTTGTGACGGTTGTGAATATCTGTTATTGGAATCTGTTTGTGTTTTGGATGGTGTAGCGATATTTTGATTGCATTTGCAGTTCAGACAAGGTAAACTATGTGATAGGAAGCAATTGCGTACAGAATCATCATGAGACATAGGCAATTGCCTATGTCTCATGAAAGGGATTTGAACAGCTGGTGTTGCACTTATTTCTTAACATATTTCTGCTTGCTGCTGTTGGGTTTGTCCGGGATAGTACGGACAATTCTTTTGCTGTTTAGCAATGGCACAAGAATATTTCGCCTGAAGTAGTCCTGAGAACGAATGCCACAGAATACCTGCATTTCATTTCGTGTTTTTGGTTCTTCAAGATAGTTCAAAAGAGCGTTCAGCTTCTGAATATCAAGCTTGATGGATATCGAATCGGCTTCACCACTCACTTCACCACTCACTTCACCACTTGTCACTGGTGAAGTCCCCGGACCGACTTTTATCATAGAGCCAACAGAGAGCGGGATAATGATCTTAAAAATATCTCCCTCAATAAACTCAGGTTCTGCACCGCTGTACATTAGGGTGTACTTGTAGCTGTTGCGCATACCGGAACCAAGTTCATCCGCATAACCGATGGAATCGAACAGTGATTTGGGCAGATCTATCGTTGCTTCCTTGTACTCGATCTGGTAGTTTTCTCCGTGGCGGATCAGATCAAGCAGCTCCTTTGGTAGTATTTGTATTGTATTGCTCATATCATGACAGGAGTGACTTGATTGATCACTCCTTGCTCCCTTTCTCCAGTTTTTGTACATGTTTGATTGGAAAAATTGTTTTTTATGTTATTTAGCGGTTTCCTCTTAGAATTATTATATAGACAAAAACATGTTCTGTCCATATAAATTTACATAAAATAATGAATTTTTACCAGATATTTTGATTGCATTTGCAGTTCAGACAAGGTAAACTATATGATAGGAAGCAATTCCATACGGAACGGTTACGAAACCATACGAAAAGAACGGAGAATATGGATATGAGAACACTATACCTTGAGTGCAATATGGGGGCAGCAGGAGACATGTTAGCAGCTGCCCTGTTGGAACTACATCCGGAACCGGAAGCAGTGTTAGAGCGATTGAATGATTTGGGATTGCCGGGCGTGTCTTTTCAGAAGGAACGGGCAGCGAGCTGTGGGATTACCGGCACCCATTTTTCTGTGCGGGTAAATGGAGTAGAAGAGGAAAGTCATGATGTGGAGATGAGACATGTGCAGGAAGGGCATCCTCACCATCACGAAGATCATGTACATGAACATGGAGAACACCATCATGAAGCCCATGTCTATGGAGAACATCATCATATTCATGGAGAACACCATCATAAAGAGCATCACCATCACACCAGTCTGCATGATATTTGCCACATCATCGATGAACTGGAACTGCCAGAGGATGTGAAGGAGAATGCCAGGGCAGTGTATCTGCGCATTGCAGAGGCAGAGGGGCATGTGCATGGATGTAAAGTAGAGGAAATTCACTTTCATGAGGTAGGGACGTTAGATGCGGTGGCAGATGTGGTCAGCGTGTGTCTGCTGATGCAGGAACTGGCAGTAGAGCAGGTGATTGTCTCTCCGGTTCATGTGGGAAGCGGTCGGGTGCGGTGCGCCCATGGTATCCTGCCGGTACCGGCACCGGCTACCGCCTATATTTTGCAGGGGGTGCCCATTTATGGAGGACAGATCAAAGGGGAATTGTGTACCCCTACAGGAGCAGCCCTGATCAGGCAGTTTGCAGATGAGTTTGGAAATCTGCCACTGATGAAAGTAGAGAAAATCGGTTACGGCATGGGCAGGAAGGAATTTCCGGCGGCCAACTGTGTACGGGCGATGTTAGGGGAGCGGATATCGTAATGAAAAACAGCATGAGAGAACAAAGGGATCAGACTTTGCATCTCCATGCTGTTTTTGTATCCATCTTATGTCACAAGATGCATGTAGAATTCGTTTCTCACCATTTCTTTTTCCGGTCTACGGTGTATAGTCCCCAATTGCATTCTGA
>ONWL01000186.1 GCA_900321525.1 uncultured Eubacteriales bacterium | reverse complement strand
GGGCGGAAAGGTTCCATCAAATCATCTGCCAGGTTATAGCTGTTTAATTCGCTGTGGTGGAACAAACCAATAGAGGGTTCATATCCGTACATGATGATGGTGCGAGCAATGAGACTGCGAATCAGAGAATATCCATAGTCTAATAGTGCATTGAGGTAACTGTCTGTGCGTCTGGTGAATGTTTCGTGTACTAGTTTGGGAAAATAGAGGGCGGCTGCCTGGGCTTCGCAGTTGGTTCGGTCTCCGGACTGTACTTGCTTCGAGAGAATGCGAAGAGATTTTGCACCGTCTTTTTGTAATAATTCCAGACAGTTTGCCTGATTCTGGATTTTCATGACAATGATCTGTTGCCACAATCGCTTCTGAACTGGTTTGGAAAGTGCCAGCTGCTGTTTCAGCATTTTGAAATGTCTGCTGTGATGAGCAATGGGCAGCAAGACGCCGTTTGGCAGATGTTTGGCATCACAAAAATAAACGGCAATACCGTATTCGGAAAAGGCGGAAAGCAAATATCCGGTCACAGTAGTCTGACGGTGTTCGATCATAATACAGTTGATATCCTCTAACGGAATCGAGTGGCTTTCCTCCTGGTTGATCAACAACTGGTTGTCTTTCAGCTGCAACTTAGCGGAAGAAGAAATTAATATGTTTTTATATCCCATAAAAGTCCTCGTTTCAATGGTTGATTAGAAATAGAATCATTGCTGGTGCACTTGATACCAATAGTATAGCACGGATCAAATGAAATGAAAATTCATTTTCTAAAAAAAAGAGAGAAAAATCTTAGAAAAACAGAAAAGAGACAATGCTGCCTTAGAATCGGGAAAGCAAACTGTATGGTATGGGAATCACATGGAATAGAGATGAAAGAATTGTCACTTCCAGACTTTTCTGAAAAACAAGAAAAAATGTAGATGAAATTTCCATTTTTTTATCAAAAAAGCTGTTCAAAGACAGATATTTTTGGTATAATCAGAAAAGATTGTGGCGGCAGCGTTACAAAAAATAAAAAGGAGGTATCAATTCATGAAGAAGTATATTGCAGAATTGATCGGAACCATGGTACTGGTGATCCTCGGATGCGGTACCGCAATGTTGGTAGGCTGTGATGCGGCAAATGGCGGCGGCTATATTCTGACTGCCCTGGCATTTGGTCTGACCATCGTGGCGATGGCATATTCCATCGGAAACATTTCCGGATGTCACATCAACCCGGCCGTTTCTCTGGGCGTGCTGTTGACAGGTGGTATGGATGTGAAGGATTTTGTGGGATATGTGATTTCCCAGTGTATCGGTGCACTGGCAGGCGCAGCCATTCTGGCAGCTATCTTTGGTCTAGGCAACGTGACAGACATGACCGGCGGCTTCGGTTCCAATGGTCTGGCAGGTGTCAATGGCAGTGTTGTTGCAGGTCTGTTGGTTGAGATTGTATTGACTTTTATCTTTGTAACAGCGATTCTTGGTGTGACTTCCAAGAAGGCAAATCACGGTTCCTTTGGCGGTCTGGTGATTGGTTTGACTCTGGTAGTGGTACACATTTTAGGAATCGGTCTGACAGGTACATCTGTTAATCCGGCAAGAAGCTTTGGTCCTGCTCTGGTAGCAGCCATCAACGGTAACACTGCTCCCATTGGAAGCTTGTGGGTATTTATCGTAGGACCTTTGGCTGGTGCAGCATTGGCAGCAGTGGTTTATAAGGCACTGGAAGAGTAAGGCGAAAAAATACTTGCATTTTTGATTTCTCATGTTATAATAATATATGGTAATATTGTCATGGCAAAAGAGTGGATGCAAATCCACTCTTTCGTTTTGTGCAATTAGAAAATGGATGATACCAATATCACCGCAAGGATGATGCATGGCACAGGCTGTTTTAGGTTCTGTTCAAAGCGTTTCGCAATTATCTAAAGCGGTTACAATGAAGTGAGGAGTTGTATGTCAAAGAGAGAAGAATACGAAAAGCGGACAGAACGAAATCTCCAGCCCATTTTGGAGCAGGGCAATTATGAGCTGGTAGATGTGGAATTCGTCAAGGAAGCAGGAAACTGGTATTTGCGTGTGTATGCAGATAAGGAAGGGGGCATTACAGTAGATGACTGTGAGATCATCAGCAGAGCTTTGAGTGATATTCTGGATGAACAGGATTATATTGAGGAAAGCTATATTCTGGAAGTCAGTTCCCCTGGTCTTGGCAGACCGCTGAAAAAAGAGAAAGATTTTGTGCGAAGCATGGGTCAGGAAGTAGAGGTACATTTGTATAAGGCACAGAATAAGCAGAAGGTATTTGAAGGAATTCTGGAAGCATTTGATCAGGACAGTGTAACCATTTCTCTGGAAGATGGAACCCAGATGCAGTTTGCGCGCAGTGATATTTCCCTGATTCGATTGGCATTTGACTGGTAAGCAGTGTCAGACAGAATCGGGTAGGTATATAGGATAGTTGATACAAAAAGGTGCAAAAGCACAGAATTGGAGGATAAGAGAAGAAAATGAATAACGAATTATTAGAGGCGTTAAACCTCTTAGAAAAAGAGAAAGGCATCAGTAAGGATGTATTGCTGGATACCATTGAGGTTTCTCTGATGCAGGCATGTAAGAATCACTTTGGGAGCAAAGCAGATAATATTATCGTGCGTGTAAACAAAGAGACATGTGATTATGAGATTTATGCGGAAAAGACGGTAGTAGAGGAAGTAGAGGATATGCAGACCCAGATTTCTCTGCCACAGGCGCGCAAGATCAATAAGAGATGTACCTATGGTGATACGGTAAAGGTGGAAATCCAGTCTAAGAATTTTGGTCGAATCGCTGCGATGAATGCCAAGAATGTGATTTTGCAGAAGATTCGTGAAGAAGAACGCAATGTGCTGTACGGACGTTACAACAGTTTGGAGAAGGAAGTGGTGACTGGTACCGTACAGAGATATTTTGGCAAGAATGTCAGCATCAATCTGGGTAAGGTAGATGCGGTATTAAATGAAAAAGAGATTGCCAAGGGTGAAACATATGAGATCAACCAGAAGATCAAAGTTTATATCGTAGAGGTAAAAGAGAATAGCAAGGGGCCTAAGATTGTGGTTTCCAGAACCCATCCGGAATTGGTAAAGCGTCTATTTGAAGCTGAAGTAACCGAGATCAAGGACGGCATTGTGGAGATCAAGGCAATCAGCCGTGAGGCAGGTTCCCGTACCAAGATGGCCGTGTATTCCAATGACCCCAATGTAGATGCAGTGGGTTCCTGTGTCGGTGTGAACGGAGCCAGAGTCAATGCGGTGGTAGAGGAATTGAATGGTGAGAAGATTGATATCATCAGCTGGAATGAGAATCCGGCCATTCTCATTGAGAATGCACTCAGTCCTGCAAAGGTCATCTGTGTAGCAGCAGATGAGGACGAGAAGACTGCGTTGGTGATCGTTCCGGATTATCAGCTGTCTTTGGCCATTGGCAAAGAAGGACAGAATGCCCGTTTGGCAGCTCGTCTGACCAACTACAAGATTGATATTAAGTCTGAGTCACAGGCAAGAGAACTGGGTTACTTCGAAGAACTGGGTCTGGAAGATGGCGATTACGATGGATACAATGAAACCTATGACGGTGACGAGTATGAGACAGATGAGTATGATGAAGAGGATGATGAATCGGAAGAGTATGCATCTGAGGAATATGAAAAGGCTGGTAGTGATGAGGATGCAGAGGAATACGAGACGTACGAAGAGACGGATGCGTATGACGATGCAGACGAGGATGAAGCATGAGTACGAAGAAAAAAGTTCCGTTGCGTCAGTGTGTAGGCTGTAGTGAGATGAAA
>ONWL01000195.1 GCA_900321525.1 uncultured Eubacteriales bacterium | reverse complement strand
GTATGCGGTAATCCCTGCTACCATTTGTCTTGATCCGACTTATAGTATACAGGTAAATCCACGAACCTACAATGTGGAGGTCATTACATATTGTCTGTTTGCATTTTATGAAACCAATTCCAAAAATACAGCTGTGATTCCTGGCACCGTAATCTCTCCTGATACAACCTGACTGGTTTGTGCCGTTTCTACCGCAACCTTCCATGTTCCTTCACCCAGATGAATGGTCTGACTGTCTTGATCCGGATTGAAAATCATACAGATTTTTTCAGAAGATTCCCCCTCTAAATTACTACAGTCCACCATACACACCACAGCCTCGCTTTTCCATACATCTGTAAATATAAATCTGGCTAAAATGTCTTCCCTGTTTGTCAGTGTCAGTACCGGATGTGCCTTCCGAAACGCAATCAGTGCCTTGTAAAGCCCACTCTGGCTCTGACACTTCTCATCGTGTAAGCAATCCCAGTCGATGGCATTGATTTGATCACCACAATTGTATGTATTGGAATTCATGGTTCCATCTTCATTGACTTTTCTACGAAGCAATTCCTCACCGGCACTGAAAAACGGAATGCCCTGAGAAGCAAACACAATGGCCGCCGACAGTCTACACTGGGAAATCAATGTCTTCCGGTCTGCCTCCGGCGCATTGCTGGCATACTTGTCGTATAGCGTCAGATCATCATGGCAACTGACATAATTCACCACACTCTCAGGGGAAGGCGCCCAGTGCGGGGCACCCATCAGATTGCTCTTCAAAGCATCTGTCAATCCCAGCCCGCCATTCACATACCCTTTTCGGGACAAATCAAAATTGTTACCCCGAAGCAGATTCCGAATGGTGTCACTAAAATAGGCAAATCCCAGGGTACAAAACGCATAGTTTTGTGTGGCTGGCAAAACCGCTTTGGCAAAACAAGTGTTCATGGTCCAGCCTTCTCCATACAAAAGGATATCCGGATTGATGATACGCAGCTGTCTTTCCAGTTCCACGATGGTATCCACATCCAAAAGACCTACCAGGTCAAATCGAAATCCATCAATGTGATACTCCTCTACCCAGTAAACCAGATTGTCCACAATCAGTTTTCGCACCATACAAAGCTCAGATGCCGTATCATTTCCACAACAAGAACCATCTGAATAAGCACCGGCATCGTCTTTTCTGGAAAAATATCCTGGCACAATTTTGTTAAAGCAATAATCGTCCGCATCATTCACATGATTAAATACCACATCCAGCACTACGCCCAATCCTTTATCATGGAACGCTTTCACCATCGTCTTCATCTCTCTGATCCTGACGCTTCCATCGTATGGGTCTGTGGCATAAGAACCTTCCGGCACAAAAAAGTTTTTCGGGTCATACCCCCAATTATACGGTTCTCCTGTTCCCCGCTCATCCACACTGGCAAAATCAAAAACAGGAAGAAGATGCACATGAGTCACACCCAGGTCCGCAATATAATCAATGGAAGTACGATCTCCATAACTGTTTTTAGTCCCTGTTTCTGCCAACCCGATAAATTTCCCTTTTTCTTTTACTCCTGAGTGGACAGACATAGTAAGATCTCTCACATGGGTCTCATAAAGAACTGCTTCTGTGACCTTTTTTCCAGCATATGGTTTTTGATCCTGCTTCCATTCTATCGGATCAGTGCCCTTCAAGTCAACTACCATTGCTCTGTCTCCATTTATCCCCACTGCCTTGGCATAGGGATCACAGACCTCTTCTTCCAGCGTTCCGCCAAATATCTGTTTCTGCAAAACGGTATAGGTATAATAAACTCCATCCAGATTTCCTTCTTTTGTAGCAGTCCACACACCTTTACGCAATGGACAAAGAGGGATGGTCTCTAACAAATCTGCTGCTTCTTTGCTTCCACTTTGATATAAATTTACAAAAACCTTCTCTGCCAAGGGTGCCCAGACCCGGAAAGTGGTTTCTTCCTTTTGCCACAAAGCCCCCAATTCTCCCCCATATGTAAATTCCTCTTCAAATTCCTTTGACGCATACAGATATTTATAGTTTGTAGACATTTTGGTGTTCCTTCCTTGTTTCATTTTCCTTAACCTTTTGCGGCTCCGCTTGCAATTCCTTCCACATAATATTTCTGTAATACGATAAACAGCAATGCAATTGGAATAGCTACCATCACACAACCTGCGCAGAACTGGGTGAAATATTCTGTGATAAACTCTCTCTCAAGCATCTTTGCCAGACCAATGGCAACTGTATAGTTGTTATAATTGTCTCCCATAATGACACTAGCGAAAATATAATCCATCCAAGGTGCCAGAAATGAGGTCAGCACCGTATACACTACAATCGGTTTGGACAACGGCATGACAATCTTATAAAATACCTGAAGCTTGGTTGCCCCTTCCAGATAAGCGGCCTCTTCGATGGCTTTGGGGATCGTATCAAAAAAACCTTTGGCCACAAAAAAACCTGCACCGGATCCACCAGAATACACCAAAATCAATGCCAGCAAAGACTGACTGATTCCAATTCCTTTCAGAATATAGTATACCGCAATCATGGACATAAATCCAGGGAACATTCCAAGAATCATGGCAATATTCATCATAGGCTTTCTCATCTTGAAGCGAAGTCTCGACATTACATAAGAAACAGAAAGCACAAAGATTGTAGAAATCGCACAGCTACAGATTGCTACGAACAACGTATTTCCAAACCATCTGGCAAAATGAAACTGCTGCGCATCAAATAAAAGTCTCTGATAATTGGCAAAGGTGTATCCCTTTGGAAAAAAGTATGATGTATAAGATCCTTTCTCCTGTCGAAAAGAAGCCAGCACAACCCAAAAAATAGGAAATACCCAAATCAAAGAAAGGATACTGAGTCCAACATAGGAAACCACAGTGCGTATTTTTCTGGCTGTACGAATCGTAGATGTTTTCTGCTTATTCATCATTGGAATCCCTCCTCGTTTTTATAAGCTGATGTATTGCGATAAGTGACAAGAGACACAACCGCAGAAATCACAAATACCAAAATACCAATGGCAGACGCATAACAGTAATCCTTGCTACCTACAGTCAGCTTATACAGCCATGTCACAAGCAAATCTGTCTTGCCTGCCTGATAATACGCAAGGGTACTTGGCCCACCCCCTGTCAAAAGATAAATCACATTAAAGTTATTGACATTGCCGATAAACTGTGTGATCAGATACGGTGTCATAATAAAGATAATATAAGGGAATGTAATTTTGGTGAACATAGTAACCCCATTGGCACCATCGATTCTAGCTGCCTCATATAATTCTCCTGGTACATTCATCAAAATACCAGTGGCAATCAGCATGGTGTACGGCGCACCTACCCACAAATTCACCAGTATGACCACCGTCCTTGCCCATGCAGCATTGGTCAGAAACGGCAGGCTTTCCTGTATCAATCCCAGGCTTTTCAACAGTACATTCACAGCACCTTCCGGCTGCAACATGGTACGAATCACCAGAAGAGAAACAAACTGCGGCACTGCCACGGACAATACAAAGATCGTTCTCCAAAACTTCTTTCCCTTCACATACCGAGAACCAATCCACAAAGACAATAATATTCCCGCAAGAAAACAAGTTACAGTCGCAAT
>ONWL01000035.1 GCA_900321525.1 uncultured Eubacteriales bacterium | reverse complement strand
ATTGCATGGTTGGAAACTTATCTGTCCAACTATAATGGTGCCGTTTTGGTTGTAACCCATGATCGGTATTTTCTGGACAAAGTGGTAAGCAAAATCATCATGGGGCAGCTTTGTGCCGATGAAGGGAACGTGACAATTGCCAAAGGCAAGACACTGGGTTATCTGGCACAGCACCAGAACCTGGAAAGCGACCGCAGCATTTATGAGGAACTATTGGAAACCAGACGGTATCTATTAGACATTGAAAGCAGAATACGGGAATTGGAAGCAGACATGAAACACCTGGAAGGACCGGCTCTGGAAGCTGCCATGGAACAGTATACCCGACTGAATCATCAATTTGAAACCGAAAATGGCTATGCCTTGCAAAGCGAGATTACCGGTGTGTTAAAGGGTCTTGGATTCCCAGAAGACAGCTTTTCTAAGACAGTTTCTACCCTTTCCGGTGGACAAAAGACCCGTGTGTCTTTGGGCAAGCTGTTATTATCTAAGCCAGATATTCTATTGATGGACGAGCCTAATTGCATGGTTGGAAACTTATCTGTCCAACTATAATGGTGCCGTTTTGGTTGTAACCCATGATCGGTATTTTCTGGACAAAGTGGTAAGCAAAATCATCGAAATCAGTCAGGGCAATGCCTACACCTTCCAGGGAACCTACAGCGACTACAGTCAGCAAAAACAGGCAATGCTGGAAGCCCAAATGAAGCAGTATTTGAATCAGCAAAAAGAAATTCAGCATCAGGAAGAAGTTATCGAAAAACTCCGTTCCTTTAATCGGGAGAAATCCATCAAAAGAGCAGAAAGTCGGGTGAAAATGCTGGATAAGATTGAGCGTCTGGAAAAACCTGTAGAGGAAAATGCTTCAATGCGGATTACGCTGACTCCTCACATCACCAGCGGCAATGATGTCCTGTCCATTCGAGGACTTTCCAAGTCCTATGGTGACCACCCTCTGTTCCAAAATACCAACATTGAGGTGAAACGTGGAGAACGAGTTGCCATCATTGGCGGCAACGGTACCGGAAAGACCACGTTGCTGAAAATTATAAATGGAGTAGAAACAGCCGACAGCGGTACTTTTATACTGGGTTCCAAAGTACAGGTGGGTTACTACGATCAGGAACACCATGTACTAAACATGGACAATACAGCCTTCGAAGAAATTTCAGATGCTTACCCGGCTATGACTAATACAGAAATCCGCAATGTACTGGCTTCTTTCCTGTTTACCGGAGATGATGTATTTAAGCGAATCTCCGATCTCAGCGGTGGAGAGCGGGGACGAATTTCTCTGGCAAAACTGATGTTGTCCGATGCCAACTTTTTGATTTTGGACGAGCCTACCAACCATCTGGATATGCTGTCTAAGGAAATTCTGGAAAATGCATTAAACCGCTATACCGGCACGGTGCTGTATGTGTCTCATGATCGTTATTTTATCAACAAAACAGCCACACGAATTTTGGAATTGACCAACCATACATTCCTAAATTACATTGGCAATTATGATTATTATCTGGAGAAAAAAGAACAGATCACCCAGACTGCCTTTGGCAGTTCTAAAACTGTCTCTGTTACAGAAACATTCGCAGAAAAGGAGACCGAAACCAAAACCGACTGGAAACAGCAAAAAGAAGAACAGGCACGATTGCGAAAAAAACAAAATGATCTTAAAAAAGCAGAAAACCGCATTGCAGAATTGGAAAAAAGAAACGAGGAGCTGGATGTTCTTCTTACTCAGGAAGACATCTACACCAATGTAGCAAAACTCCTGGAGATCAATCAGGAAAAAACAAGTCTGGAAGAAGAATTGTTAGAACTATATGAACTGTGGGAGACACTGGCAGAGTAACGGTACCTCTGTCAAATGTTTCATACCTAAACAAACACAATGGTACGTACCGTCCAGTACCAACCAAATCATACCTAAAGCAATTCAGGGCATCAGCGAAATCAACTTCGCAATGCCCTGTTTCTCACTTTTATTTATGCACGCCATTCCAAATCACCATGTTCCAGACAAAGAATCAATGACTCTGCAGTTCCGATATTGGTGGCAAGGGGAATCGAGTAAAAGTCGCATAAACGTGTGATTTCAGAAAACCACTTATGATCTTCGTAGGTCTCCTCCAATTCCTCACCAGTATGGAAATAAATCACCATATCCAGATCCTCTCTGGCAATCAAACTTTCCACCTGCTTGCATCCTCCCATATCCTCCGGTAAAAGCTTCACCACTGGCAAAGCCGTCACAGCCTCTACACGCAGGGCTGTCAGTTCTGTGGCATAGATGGTGTGTTTCTTTAAAATACCCTTATATGCAATACAAAAATTCTCCAACAAAATTCGTTTTGGTGTCTGCGCAATCAACCCTATATTCATAGAGAAATCTCCTTTCTCAAAACCCTCATAGATAATGAATACTGAATCATTACCATTTCTCAATTAGTATAACATATTCTCACAAAAATACAATCCATACTTCTGTATTTTAGTTTGCGAATTACATTTTAACTCTGATTCCTTACATTGCTTCCTGCAATTTTCCAAGTCTTGCTGCCTGATCTGCCGCAATCAGACTGTCTAACAGTTCTGTCAAATCTCCATTCATAATGGAATCAATCTTGTACAAAGTCAGCTTAATGCGGTGATCTGTCACTCGTCCCTGAGGGAAGTTGTAGGTACGAATTTTTTCTGAGCGATCCCCTGTTCCAATCTGGCTTCGTCTCGCCTCTGCCTCTGCATCCTGCTTTTTTGCACTTTCCAGTTCAAACAGCTTTGCACGAAGCACTTTCAATGCCTTATCTTTATTCTTCAACTGGCTTTTCTCATCCTGACAGGATATGACGATACCGGTAGGAATATGCGTCAGACGAACTGCAGAATCAGTGGTATTGACACACTGACCACCATTTCCAGATGCACGGAATACATCAAAGCGAATATCATTCATATCAATCTGCACGTCTACGTCTTCTGCCTCCGGCATGATTGCCACCGTACTGGTAGAGGTGTGAATTCTACCGGCACTCTCTGTCTCCGGCACCCTCTGCACTCTGTGCACCCCGCTCTCATATTTCAGTTTGGAATAAGCACCCTGACCGGAAATCTGAAATACCACTTCCTTCATACCTCCAATGCCATTTTCATTGCAACTGACCAGTTCACACTTCCAACGGTTCAATTCTGCATAATGAACATACATCCGATATAGTTCAGCGGAAAACAATGCAGCTTCATCTCCACCGGCACCGGCACGAATTTCCACAAAGACGTTCTTTTCGTCATTAGGATCCTTGGGCAGCAGCAAAATTTTCAACTGCTGCTCTAATTCCTCTACCTGTTCTCTGGCATCGGAAAGTTCTTCCTATAACAGTTCACGCATTTCCTCGTCATTCTCTTCTTCCAACATAGAAATGCTGTCCTCGATGGTCTGCTTGGCATCCTTATAGGCTTTGTATGCCTCTACGATAGGTGCCAATTCCGCATGCTCCTTCATCAGTTTCCGATACCGGTTCTGATCCATTGCCAGCATGGGATCGTTTAATTCCAACAGCAATTCCTCAAACCGAATCAATATCGCATCTAATTTATCAAACATTTTTTTCAAACTCCTATTATGATTTCCGGGATGTTTCTATCTCCATCACCGCTTTCGTCCCATTACCACACGATCTAAACCTGCCAGATCCTGTATGACTTGCACCGATTCAAACCCGTACTGGACAAACAGTTCTGACACTGCTTCTCCCTGGTCATATCCAATCTCCACGGCCAGAACGCCTTGATCTTTCAAAAAAGAAGCAGCCTGTTTTGTCAATACTCTATAAAAATCCAATCCATCCCTGCCACCATCCAATGCCATACGTGGCTCATGATCCCGCACCTCCGGCATCAGTGTCTCGATCACATCTGGTCTGATATAAGGGGGATTGGACACGATTACATCTACCTGAAGGACTGGAACATTCTGAAACATATCACTTTTCAGCCATTCCACCTCTGCCTGTAATCTTCTTCCATTTTCCCGTGCCACTTCCAGTGCCTGTGAAGACACATCCACTGCCAGCACTCTGGAAAACTGTTCCTTTCCCAGCACTGCCAGACTGAGGGCAATGCAGCCGGAACCGGTGCACATATCTAAAAGAGTCAAATTCTTCTGCTCCGCCGTCCATTCTAACACATGTTCCACCAGTATCTCCGTATCCTGTCTGGGAATCAGCACATGCTCATTCACCAAAAAGGGCAGTCCCATAAACTCCTGTTCTCCGGTCAGCTGTTGCAGGGGTATATGTGCTGCCCGCTTCTCAATCAAATGTTGATACTGTGCAACTGTATCTTCCTGCCACTCCTGCTCCCTACTTCGTTCCATAAGAAAATGCATGCGGTCTATGTGAAAACAGAGAGAAAGCAAGTACCATGCATCCAGAGATGCATCTGCAATTCCCACAGCTTCTAACTGCATAATTCCCTCTGTCAACAGTTCCTGATAGGTTCCTTTCATGGTCTGTTCCTTCCGTCCTTTTCTTTTGGACAATTCTATGACATAACTCTTTATTTATTCACGTTCTTGCTTCTCTATACCACTTTCCCGCTGTGTGGGGTCGGAAAAATTCTCCTGCAAATAGGTTTTCCAGTCAAACACTGCCTCTATTGCACAAATTGCCACCTCAATCATACTCCGATCCGGTTCCTTTGTGGTCAGTCCCTGTAACCACAACCCTGGTTTGCTGAGCAAATTTACAAGAGGATGGTCACTATTACCTGCCAGACGCAAAAATTCATAAGAGAGTCCGGCAATTACCGGAATCAATAATACCCTGGACACCAATTTCAACCAAAACGTATCCACCCGCACAATCATAAAGCAGAACATACTAATGATCATAACTAATAGCATAAAACTGGTACCACACCGTTTATGTTCCTTAGAACTGGCAGCCACATTCTCCACTGTCAATTCCAACCCATGCTCAATACAATTGATACACTTATGCTCAGCACCATGATACATATAAGTCCTGTTGATCTCCGGCATAAGAGAAATCAACGATACATACGCAATAAAAATGCCAATTCGAATCAAACCTTCTATGACTGCAAGCACAGTTCCAGAAGAAATCAACCTGCCCAGCCAGTTAACCAGTATCACTGGCAACAGCATAAAAATCCCCACCGCAAGTATGACAGAAATACACACGGTAACTGTCATGATAACTTTCTCTGCAAACTCCGCTGCCTCTCCTTCCATCCCAAACACAGATGCCAGTTTTTTCATCCATGCAGAAGGTTCTTTTGTTTCCTTTTCGTCTTCTTCAAAGAAAGACGATGAATACATCAAAGTGGACATGCCCAGAATCAGAGAATCCACAAAGTTGAATATCCCCCTGATGAAAGGCTTCTTACAAATCGGATGCCGTTCCGAAAAGCTATGATAAGTTTCCTTTTTCACTTCTATTTCCTGATTTGGTTTGCGCACAGCCACTGCATAAGCTTTCTGATTTTTCATCATAATCCCTTCCATGACCGCCTGACCGCCAATTCCGGATGATTTCATATTTATCCCCCCCCTAATCGCATCCTGTATGCAGCGTTTTTTGTGATAGAAATTTCTATTACTAAAAAAAGCTGTCCTTAACCAAATAACACAGCCTGTCTGCTCCAATGCAAACAGGACTGCGTTATCCTTTCGGTTAACAACAGCCCTACTCTGTACTAGTTATTGTTTACGCCATACTTACGGTTGAACTTCTCAATACGACCACGAGCGGAAGCTGCCTTCTGCTGACCGGTATAAAAAGAATGGCACTTAGAACAAATTTCCACGTGGATCTCCGGCTTAGTAGAACCAGTTACGAACTCATTGCCACAGTTACATACAACCTTTGCCTGATAATAATTTGGATGGATTCCTTCTTTCATTGTATTCACCTCTTTACATTGTACTGCTGATTTCCGAACAGCAGCCAGATTCATACGCATTGCGTAACGAATTTATCCTATCATGTTTTGACCAAAAATGCAAGCATTTTCTTGAAAAACACACAAACTGTTCTTCCGCTACTGATCTGCCGTTTGAATCAACTTCCGCATCACATAAGCATACAGTTCCTGACAATTACTTTCCCAATGATCACAAACGGTAATGGCCTGATCCTCTGTGGGCACAGATAACTCCACGGTAAATAAAGTACTGCGTCCTTCTTTCACCTGACAACGCACCATATAATCTCTGGTCTCTGTCTGGAAATAGTCTGCTACAATACCGGTTTCATTGCGCATCTTGAATTTATTATCATTGAGATACTGGTTGATATCCTCAACAATGGCAGTGGGAATATTCTTGGAGTAATAATACAGCACCTCATCCCCTTCCTTTGTAATCTCATAGTAGGAAGTATGCCGTGCGGTTTCAATGTGAATCAGATTGGCATCTGTCAATTCTCCCATTACCTGCTGAAAGGTAAAATAATTGGTATAGTCCTTTCCAAAAAAGAACTCCGTAATCTGCTTATAGGTCAATGGAAAATTGACACGCTTCAGCATATATAAAACCATCAGTTTATATAAAGCCATCTGCTCCGACATTCTTCATTCCTCCTTCTGCTTCCGTCAAAAAACACCCTTGGGTGATACTTCTTACTCTCAACTGGTGATGAATGGCATTCATCACCTTTCTCTTGGCCGTACTCCACAAAGGCGCAATCAACAGATCCTTCGGTCCGTCCCCAGTAATTCTGTGTACCACAATGTCTGATCTCAAATATCCGATACAATCACACACAAGCTGGATATATTCCTCAAATTCCAACACTTCAAATGCATGTGCCTCATACTCTGCCGCCAGATCTGTCCCCTGTAACACATGCAGCAACTGCAGCTTGATTCCCTGTATGGGGCAGTGATTCAGATAGGAAATGGTCTCTAACATATCCTCTCTGCTCTCTCCAGGCAGTCCTAATATTACATGTACAATCACAGTCAGGCCTGCTCTTGACAAACGTTGTACTGTTTGTGCAAAACAATCCAGTCCATATCCACGACGGATATACTGTGCGGTTTGTTCATGAATGGTCTGCAATCCCAGTTCCACCCACACAGGCTTTTGTGTATTCAATTCTGTCAGCAAAGCAATGACTTCCTCAGAAATACAATCCGGTCTGGTGGCAATGGACAGTGCTGCTATCTGTTCATGGACAATGGCTTCTTTGTAAACTGCCTCTAACCGTTCTATCGGTGCATATGTATTGGTAAAAGCCTGAAAATAAGCAATATACCGTTCCGCCTTAAACTTCTTCGTACCTTCTATTCCCTGTGCAATCTGGTCTGTTATGGTACGATGCACATCACCCGCAAAATCTCCGGAACCGCCTGCACTACAAAAAATGCAGCCTCCATACCCAATGGTTCCATCTCTGTTTGGGCAGGACATTCCTGCATTTAAAGCAACCTTATATACTTTTCCGCCAAACTGCTCCCGCAGATAATAATCCAATGCATAGTAAGGTTTTTCTCTTTTTTCTGATTCTTTCATAGATAACACTATAACAATTTTATGATGTTCCGTCAAGCAAGGATTTTGATTTCCAGTGCAAAAAACTCTTTTGTTTTTAAGAAAAACTACTTCCATTTTTCAGTAAAGGGTGTATAATGAAATACGTGTTTTAATTGTATGACCGTATTTCAGATTTTTATGGTAATTGTTCAGTGTCTTCTGAATACTCGCTTTACTGGTAACTGTTTGATTCTTTCACAGCTACCAGCAAAGATCCAGTCCAAATCACCTTCGTAGATGGAATTTTTTGCTTGCACAACTCAGCATTTTGCGATGCAATACTCTCTTGGAATAGTGGTTTCTGAACAATTGCCTTTTATCTATTAATTTCTGGTCTATTTCCATGTTTTCGATACACAACAACAGACTCTATAGAACATGGATCCCCTTCTATTAAACAAAGAAATGGAGAATGCATCATGCAAGAGGATTTATCAACAAAAACTCTGGCGGAACTGCGGGAAATCGCAAAAGCCCAAGGCTTAAAACATATCACAGCCTTGCGCAAAGGTGAGTTACTAGCAGCATTGCAACAGATAAATCAATCTGTTTCTGCGCCTGCTGTATCCCCGTCTGAGAAAAAAGAAGAACCCACTGTTTCTACAGAAGCGGTTACAGAACATTACCAAAACCGTTATACCGAACGTAGAACCGTTCCAAATCGTACTGGAAATACCATCCGTACCATCAACCGAAACAGCAATCCCATCAACGGTCGCACCAGCAGCAATCCCCGTACCGGGGAACTACAAAATGCTCAAGGGCAGCTTCGTACCAATTATTTCAGACCTCCTCAACGGACAGAAGCCAAACAGGATACTTTCAACAAAGCAGATTACGCCGATATTGACAGCGGAGAAGAAGCACGGGGTATTTTAGAAATCATGCCGGACGGCTATGGTTTCATACGTTCCGATAATTATCTGCCTGGCGAAAACGATGTCTATGTAGCAGCTTCCCAAATCCGCCGTTTTAATATGAAAACCGGGGATTTCATCACTGGCAGCAAACGGGTTCGCACTGGCAATGATAAATTTGCTGCTTTGTTGTATGTGAATCAAATCAACGACTGTCCACCCAGCGAGGCAGAAGTCCGCAAACCATTTGAAACATTGACCCCAATCTTTCCGGATTCACGTCTTCGTTTAGAGACGGCAAACGGTCCTCTTTCCACAAGAATTATGGATTTGGTCAGCCCCATCGGAAAGGGGCAGCGTGGTATGATTGTATCTCCGCCAAAGGCCGGTAAGACTACTTTACTCAAGCAGGTTGCTTCGGCTGTTTTGCAAAATCATCCGGAGGTTCATGTGATCGTACTGTTGATTGATGAGCGTCCGGAGGAAGTCACTGACATCAAGGAATCCATCGAAGGACCAAACGCAGAAGTCATCTATTCTACTTTTGACGAATTGCCGGACAATCATAGGCGGGTTTCCGAAATGGTCTTAGAACGGGCAAAGCGGCTTGTGGAGCATAAAAAAGACGTGATTATTTTATTAGACAGCATTACCCGTCTGACCAGAGCCTATAACCTGACCTGTGTTTCTTCCGGACGTACCTTGTCCGGTGGTTTAGACCCTGCGGCACTGCATATGCCAAAGAAATTCTTCGGTGCCGCCAGAAACATGCGGGAAGGGGGCAGCCTGACCGTCCTGGCCACTGCATTGGTGGAAACCGGCAGCCGCATGGACGACGTGGTATTCGAAGAATTCAAGGGAACCGGTAATATGGAACTGGTATTGGACCGGAAGCTATCTGAAAAACGAGTCTTCCCTGCACTGGATATTTTAAAATCTGGCACCAGACGGGATGATTTACTGTTATCGGAACAGGAACAGACCGTATCCAACTATATTCATAAAGCGATCCAGACACAAAAACCGGAAGAATCCGTAGAACGAATCATAGAGAAATTCCAGCATACCAAAAACAATGGGGACTTAATTGATTTCGTATTAAAAGCAAAATACATTTAATCGTAACTGTTCAGTATCCTCACAGTTACAAGCAACGAGCCAACTTTTTATTCACATTCTATCTGGCTCCGTATCGTATTCCAAATAAAAAACACTGCTTCTCTGCACAGGCAATCAACTGCCTCATTGCAATAGATTCAGTGTTTTTCTTTTATGGTTCTATCATCTATGCCCACACATTTTGTTTTTGTTCTCCTGCTTTCCAGATTACTTTTTCACCCCTGGCAGCAGCCCTGCTTTTCCAAGTGCCGGTCTTAAAATATTATACAAAATCACAACACAGATGCAGGATAAGATCGCATTGACAAATGTCACGCCTGCCGTCAGCTTTCCAGCAATGTAAGACAGGTCTGTGTCCAATCCAAATAAAAACTTATTCCGCAGAAAACCAACTACAGGGTCGGTAATGATATTCACACCCAAACCAATGGCCGGTGCAATGATACTCCACGGGAAGTATTCCTTTCTGTTTTTCTCATTGATATGACCAATCTTGTGTGCTACCAATCCGGTTACCAGTCCAATGATCAGTTTTAAAAAAAATGTGGTCACTGCATAAATCGGTTCTCCGGAAGTCAAATCTGCCAGTGCCAGACCGATTCCTCCGGCCAATCCACCATAAATACCGCCAATCAGCATGGCCCCCAGTGCTGCAAACGTATTTCCCAGGTGGAAATATGTACTGGAACCGCCTGGTAAAGTAATCGGGATTTTGAAAAACTGAAAG
>ONWL01000058.1 GCA_900321525.1 uncultured Eubacteriales bacterium | reverse complement strand
ATGGAGATGGCACCCAGTGGTGCCACGATTCTGGTGAACATCACATAAGCACTGCATGTGATCAGGTTTTCCAGTGCAATGGGCAGAGAAAGCGTTGCTGCGCTTCGAAGCACTGCCTTGGTATCACAGACCGCTTTTTCCTTCCGCAAATGAAGCAGTTTGGAACGAATACACAGACTGTACAGCATGATGCAGGCAATGACCAGTTCTGCCGCACCGGTGCCCAGTGCCGCACCTTTGACCCCCAGCCCCAGTCCCGGCAGGGTGAGTGCCACACTGCCGATCTGATAGGTACTGGTGGGAAAGATAAACAGTCCATTGAACATCACATCCAGAAGACACATCAGGGAATTGAGCAATCCCGGTGTTTTCATATTTCCACTGCATTGCAGCATTCCCCCTGCCAACCGATTACAGGCAGCAGCCGGCAGAAAGCAAATATAAATCATAAAATACCAACTGGCATCGTTCCGGATGTCCTGGGTTCCACCCAGCCACCCCGGCAATCTGCCAGAGATCAAGATACCTACGGTCATCATCACCAGGGTCACTGCAAGCACCACCGGAAAAGAGCTGCGCATCACGCCTCTGGCTTCCTCATATTTCTTCGCCCCGATCTGGTGCGCCACCTGAATATAAAAACCTGCCGTCGCAGCAGAACACAGGCTGGCAAACAGCCATGTGGTGGAAGATACCAGTCCGATGGAAGCAGAGGCATTCGCCCCCATATGCCCCACCATAGACGCATCAATATACTGCATGAGGATGGAAGTCAGCTGTGCCATGATGGTAGGCAGACTCAGCTTTCCCACCAATTTTGCCTTCTGCCAACCTCCCAGTTCCTTCCCATCCCGAATAAAAGACAAATAATCAATTCGTTCCTTACCCATCATTTCCTCTTATACAGTCTATTCTCAGACATTTTCCCAAGCCCACTCTGATGGGCATCGTAACACTCTTTTTCCAGAAAACAGCCTTTTCATCAAAATAAATCAGGCAGTTGAAAACGCCTGATCTTATGTAAAACGGATACCAAGGAAGGCAAATATGTCTTAAGAAGGCTCTTGTGAATGCCGCTGCAATCCACACCGAAGCGGGAGCGTGCCTTCGAAAGACATATTGCGTACGCAGGTATCCGTCAAATGCAAAAATTGCGTTTCCAACTGCAAGCCATTCAAAATTTTGATCAAAGGCGCCCGGTATCAATGTTTTACAATCCCATCAACTTCCACTCTCCGCTTTCTAAGAAGTGGTTTGCGGTCTGTTCTGCCTCTTTGATCACCTGCTCCTCATATCCCATCATGCCAAGGAGCTTGATGGCGTTTCTGGAAGTGGCTCTTCCTTTGTGGAGACGATAGCTGAACTGTACATCTCCGTCTACGATATCTTCTGTAAAGTGATAATTTTCATAATATTGTTCCAACAGCTGGGTCAGCTCGATATCATGGGTAGCGGCAAAGCACATGACCCCATCCTGGGACAACTTTTGCAACACCTTGGCAGAGGCGGCAATCCGCTCTACTGTATTGGTGCCCCGCAGCACTTCGTCCACAAAACAGATGACTTTGCTTTCTTTGTTCTTTCCGGCATCCATGATCCGTTTCAGGGAACGGATCTCTACCATATAATAGCTTTCCTTGCTGCTTAAATCATCCCGCAGCGCCATAGAGGAATAGACCCGGTACATCGGTGCTTCGTATTCCTGTGCCAGCACCGTGTCAATGGTCTGAGCCAATATGGCATTGATGGCAACGGTCTTTAAAAACGTGGACTTACCGGACGCATTGGATCCGGTCAGCAACACCGGACGATAGGTTTCTAGTGTATTTGCCACAGGCTTACTGATCAGCGGATGGTAGCCGTTTTTCATTTGCAGACGGTTTTCCTCTGTAAATTCCGGTTTGCAGCTCATGGGCAGTGCCTTTCTGAAAGAAGCAATGGCAATCCCTGCTTCCAATTCACCGATGGTTTCCCACATAGTCATGACTTCCTCCATATGGGGCTGGATTTTCCGCAGGGCGTTGTTGTAGCAGATCAAATCCACATGGAGCATCATTCGCACATAATCTAAAAATGCCTCGATGATACTGCCATTGACCTGGCTGGGAGAACCCATCAGGTCTGCATCCCGTTTCAAAGACTGGAACACAGAAGAAGCATTCTGCAACCGTCCCACATACTCTGCCAGTTCCGGACTTTCCATTTTTTTCAGTTTATCGCTGCATTGTACCAGACGAACGATTGCCTGGATACACATAAAATAGCTTTCTACCTTTCCCTTTTCCCGCAGATAAGAAGCCACATTGTAAATGAGAGAACCGATCAATAACAGCACGCCCACTTCCGGATTCACAGCCAGCAACGCCACGGATGCCACCAGCAGCCCAATACACAAGTAATGAGGCAGGTTGCTGTTTTGTTCCAATGTCCGGATGTTGTCGATATAATCCATCAGGGAAATCTTTCTGGTATAGCCTACCTCTGACAACAGCATCTGACAATGCTCCCGCTCCTCCGGGTGACTGTCAAAAAATGTAGCCAGACGGTCACGCTCCTGCAATTCTGCCGGGTCAAAGCTGGGTCTGCGCAGCAGATCATACAGATAATCCTGTCCGATACTGGACCTGGTAGTGTTCATGGCCAGAAAGACCTGATCCATATCCAGATCGTTCCATGTGATATCGTCTATGGTAAACAGATCCCCTCTGTTTTTGTGCTTCTTCTCAAAGTAATGGGAAATGCTGTGAAAATCATCATATTCATATTCCCGGTTGGCATATGTCCCAAACTCACTGCGGATCCGTTCTAACAGGCGGCGTTTCCGCTCCTGACTGGAACGGATGGTCTGATAAATCAGCCATCCAAACACCACCACGATTCCTCCAATATATACCATGTACTGTTCCATACAAGCCCCTCGATTCCTTATTTTCTGCACGCCTCATACAAAGGCAGGCAACCGAAACAGTGTCCATGACGCCCCCTGCCCTTTTCTCTTTGGAAACCGGCATCGGTTTTCTCATGTCCTTGTTTACGATTGCCTCTTTTGTTTTCCCCATGGGTTATTCTTCCCAGGGAACCTCATTTGTTTTGACTCGCACCATTAACTCTGTCAATGCCTCTCTGGCAGGCTGTCCTTCAAACAGCACTTTATTCACTGCCTCTACAATGGGCATAGATACCTCATATTTTTTACTCAGTGCCAACGCTGCCTTGGCAGAATACACCCCTTCTACCACCATGTTCACTTCCTTCATGGCCTCTTCCATAGTATATCCTTGTCCGATCAGCACACCGGCATTCCGGTTGCGGCTGTGTACACTGGCACAGGTAACGATCAGATCACCGGTACAGGTCAAACCGGAAAAAGTCTCTGCTCTGCCTCCCATCTTTACGCCCAGTCTGGACAATTCTGTAATGCCACGGGTGATCAGTGCGGCTTTGGTATTGTCCCCACAGCCCAGACCGTCTGCCACACCGGCAGCAAGTGCGATCACATTTTTCAGTGCGCCACCAATCTCAATGCCTAACATATCCGGGCTGGTATAGACCCGGAATACCGGAGACATAAAGTACTCCTGCACCAGTTCTGCCACTTCCTTTTTCCACGCACCTGCCACGCAGATGGTCGGCATACCCACGCTCACTTCCTCTGCATGGCTGGGACCAGACAATACGGCAGTCTGCGCCTGTGGAATCTCCTCCTCAATTTGCTCTGTCAGAATCTTCAACGTAGATTCCTCGATTCCTTTGGACACATTGACGATGATCTGCCCCTCTGCCACATAGGGACACATCACTGCCGCTGTCTCTCTGGTAAATACAGAGGGCACTGCTAACACCAGCATATCCTGATCGGTGCATGCCTGCTGTAAATCAGATGTAAATACAATCTCTGCCGGAATCTGTGCTCCCTTTAAATTGGGATGGACTCTGGTTGTATCCAGTGCCTGAATCTCCTCTGGAAACTTAGACCACGCAGTTATCTGATGTCCATTACGGTGTAAGAGAATCGCCAGCGCAATCCCCCATGTTCCGGTACCTATTATACTAATCCTTGCCATATCCTCTCCTCTTTTACGATCTCCGTTTCTTCTCTCCCAGACGGTTCTCCGTTCCGTTTAACAGCCGTCTGATATTGGCTCTATGCCGCCAGATGGACAGTGCCGCTATGACGAATGTGATCCCATACAGTTCCATCTTCACTGCCCCGGACATCGTTCCTAACCAGCCCATCTGTCCTGCCAGTACCGTCAATCCAAACATGAGCATTGCCAGTACGATGGAACACAGAGACACATACCTTGTGATAAATGCCAGACTGAAAAAGACTGCGGCACATACCAGTGTCATTCTCCAATCATATGCCAGAATCATACCTGCCATGCAGGCAATTCCCTTGCCACCATGAAAGTTCATATAAAATGGGAAATTGTGCCCCAATGTCACACCCAGTGCCATATACATCATAAACAGATAGGTGTATTCCGGCATATAGCGTGCCGTCAGCCATTTCACAATCAGACAGGGAATCATACATTTGAAACAATCTCCTAACAGAACGATGATACCGGCTTTTTTGCCCAATACCCGAAGACTGTTGGTGGCACCGGAATTGCCGCTTCCCTGTGTCCGGATGTCAATGCCATGTGCCTTTCCATATAAATAGCCAGTCTGAAACAATCCAAAACAATATCCCACTACCAATAGCAGGATACGAATTCCTATTGTGTGCATTGTCACGCCTCCGTCTTACTGATCCTTTTCTTTTCTCTCTCTTGCAATAAAATGAATCGCCGTTCCCCTGAACCCAAAGGTATCCCGAATCTTATTTTCAATATACCGGGTATAGGAAAAATGCATGAGATTCTTGTCATTGACAAACATGACGAAGGTAGGTGGCTTCACAGACACTTGTGTCATGTAGTAAATGCGCAAACGCTTGCCCTTATCTGTAGGCGGCTGCTGCATGGCCACTGCCTCTGTGAGAATCTCATTGAGTACACCGGTCTGAACACGCAGGTTCTGATTTTCAATAACCATATCAATCACTTCAAACAGACGGTTTAGACGCTGTCCGGTCTTCGCGGAGATAAAGACGATCTCTGCATAAGTCATAAAGGACAAAATCTTGCGCACATCCTCTGTGAAACGATAAATGGTCTTATCGTCCTTTTCCTTGGCGTCCCATTTGTTCACAGCAATGACGATGCCCTTGCCTTTGTCATGGGCGATACCGGCAATCTTGGCATCCTGCTCTGTGACTCCCTCCACTGCATCGATGACGATGACCACCACATCTGCCCGTTCCACTGCGCTGACAGTACGAATGATGCTGTACCGCTCCAAATCTTCCTTGACCTTACTCTTTCTGCGCAGTCCGGCTGTGTCGATGAAGACATATTCTCTGCCATTCCACTCAATATCTGTATCAATGGCATCTCTGGTGGTACCGGCAATGTCAGATACAATCACACGGTTTTCTCCTGTCAGCCTGTTGATGATAGAAGACTTGCCTACATTGGGCTTTCCAACCACCGCAATTTTCGGTCTATCGTCCTCCAGATCCGTTTCTGCATCTCCCGGGAACTTCTCAACAACGGCATCTAACAAGTCGCCCAATCCCAGACGATTGACAGAGGAGATGGGCATGGGATCACCGATTCCCAGATTGTAAAACTCATACACATCTGCCATGTATTTTTCCAGACTGTCTACTTTATTGACAGTGAGGATCACCGGTTTCCGGGAACGGCGCAGCATATCTGCCACCTTGGCATCTGCGTCTTGTAGTCCCTGCTGTACATCTACCAAAAAGATGATCACATCTGCCGTATCAATGGCAATCTGTGCCTGCTCCCGCATCTGAGACAAAATGATGTCTCCGCTTTCCGGCTCGATACCGCCTGTATCAATTAAGGTAAAATTCTTATCCAGCCAGTTACACTCCGCATAAATACGATCTCTGGTCACACCCGGTGTGTCCTTTACAATTGAAATTTTACTGCCTGCCAGCACGTTAAACAATGTAGACTTGCCTACATTTGGTCGTCCTACCACGGCAACGATTGGTTTACTCATGGTTCCTCCTGTTCTATCTGCAATGTCTTATAAGCTTTCCAGCTCATAAGGCGGATACGATTCTGTGTCCTCTGGTACGACAGTTCCTGTCACTGCCGAGACGAGAGCCTGCCCGCTTGATTTTACAATATCCACCGGAACTTGTAAAGCAGTTTCTACCTCTGCCACTGTAATATCATCCAAAAATACCGTCTCTCCACTGCGGAGCATATTGATGGGGATCAACAGCTTTTCCCCTAAATCCTTTCCCTTTAACTGGGCAATCAGATCCTGCCCGGTAATCAGACCGGTAACCGTGATCCGTTCTCCAAAAAAGTGATTGGTAATGGGATGCACATCCAACCGCACATTTGGAAACCGTCCCTGAATCTGCTCTGAAATCTGCTGCAAAAATGGTGCCACCAACAGTCCCGACACAGAAGACACATGCACCTGCCTGTCATCCGGCTCTAACCTGGAAAGTGCCTCTGTCACTTCATCTAATAGCAGTCGTACCATCCCCACTCCATTTTCCAGCTGGATATAGCCTTCATACTCTTCCTCCGGCGGAATGGGGCGCTCTGCCACAATATAAAACTCATCACTGGCATGGACAAACCGTATGCCATAATCTGCCAGAAATTTCTGCTGCCACTTCTCAATGATTTCCAGTGCAGCACAGGCATCTTCCTTTTCAAAAGGTTCCAGCGGATACAGTCCTTCCCGGTACCGGGTCAACCCTACCGGCACCACCGACAAGCTTTCCATCACCGGCACATATTTACTCAGATCCGCCAGTGACCGTTCCAGTTCTGCTCCATCATTGATCCCTTTGCACAACACGATCTGCCCATTCATCTCAATGCCTGCCTCATACAGCCGGTCAATCTTGTGTAACAATTCTCCGGCAAACCGATTGTGCAGCATCTTCTTGCGCAGTTCCGGATTGGTGGCATGTACGGATATATTGATGGGGCCTAACCGGTATCGGATGATCCGGTCAATGTCCTTGTCCTTTAGATTGGTCAATGTCACATAATTGCCCTGCAAAAAGGATAGTCTGGTGTCATCGTCCTTGAAATACAATGTGTCCCGCATCCCCGGCGGCATCTGGTCAATGAAACAGAAAATACACTTGTTGGTGCAGGAACGATAATCAGACATGAGACTGCTTTCAAATTCCAGCCCCAGTTCTTCTTCCTCGCCTTTCTCCACCTCTAGCAGCCACTCTTCTCCATCTGCCTTCCGAATCACCACTTCCAGATAGGTGTCTCTGCATAAAAACTCATAATCGAATACATCTTCTACTACCTGGTCATTGATCTGCAGCAGTACATCCCCTGCTTCCAGCTCCAGTTCTTCTGCAATGGAACCTTCTTTGACCCGGGCAATCCGATGTCCTTGTTCTTTTTTCATATTGCTCCCTGTTCTTCGCAATCTCCATACTATGATCCATGGGAACAATTCCCACAGTTACAAACCAATTTAAAGTATAACATACGAACTCCAAAAGGACAAGAACGACAAAAATTTCAGACAAAGCATTTTCATTCCTGTCACTTTCATGGTTTTTCGACTTTTTTCTTTTCATAGCTTGCGCAATCCTTTGACAAGTGTTATAAAT
>ONWL01000034.1 GCA_900321525.1 uncultured Eubacteriales bacterium | reverse complement strand
AGAAAGAGGAAATGTAAATGACCATTCGAGAGATGCAGGACGAGATCATTCGTCTGAAGAAGGAAAAAGATATTTGTATCTTAGTACACGCATATGAAAGTCATGATATCTGGGAAGTGGCAGATTATGTGGGAGACAGTTATGGATTGAGCAAGCAGGCAGCAGCAGCACCCCAGCAAAATGTACTCATGTGCGGTGTCCGTTTTATGGCAGAAACCTGCAAGATCCTTTCCCCGGAAAAGAGAGTGTATCTGTCCCATCCGGAGGCAGGATGCCCCATGGCAGAGCAGATGGATAAGGAGATGATTGCATACTATAAGGAGTTGCATCCAGATGTGACAGTTGTAGCGTATATCAATACCACTGCGGATTTGAAAACGGTATGCGATGTGTGTGTGACATCTGCATCTGCTTTAAAGATTGTCAAAAATATGGAACAGGAGCATCTGCTGTTTATTCCGGATATCAATCTGGGGAGCTGGATCAAGAACCAGTGTCCGGAGAAACAGATTGAATTATTACAAGGGGGATGTCCTACCCATGTATTGCTTAGTGTCAAGGATGTGAAGCGGATGAAACAGAAACATCCGGAGGCACTGCTTCTGGTGCATCCGGAAAGCAGACCAGAGGTTGTGGAACTGGCAGATTATGTGGGAAGCACCACCGGCATTATGAATTTTGCAAAAGAAAGCAGCGCAAAAGAATTTATCATTGGTACAGAGAATAGCATAGTACAGCATTTGCAGATGGAATGTCCGGAAAAGAGATTTTATGAACTGTCTAAGGATTGTGTATGCAGAAATATGAAGCTGACTACACTGGCAGATGTGTACAACATGGTCAAATACGGAGAAGCGGAAGAAATCCTGATGGAAGAAGAGACCAGACTGGCAGCCAAGAAATGTATTGATAAGATGCTGGAATTGGGCGGCTGAGCAAACGGCGCATAGGAAGCGCAAATAGTGTCCCAGGGAAAAGCAGTATGGGCTGATTGGCTTCCTGGAATCATATCAGGAAACCGTATGCTGGTGAAAAGTGGTATTGGCTGACAGCGTATTTTGCTGCATAATAGAAATGTTCTGCTGGGAAGGCGATGCCAGGCAGTTATATGAAGAAAGTATATCAGAAAACGGAGATCACTGCACAGGAAACTGTGTTTTGATCTCCGTTTTTGTGCTGCATGGAATCGGTTTTGCGACTCCATGCAGTAAGCCTCAGAGGAATCCCTCTGTTTTCAGGCAATGTTTTATTTGCCGGATGTTGTCTTGTTGGTAGGTCTTACGAATACAAGAGACAGCAGTAGTGCGATGGCATACAGTACGATGGTCACATACAGTACGGTCTGGTATCCTACCGGGTTTACCATATATCCGTCGATCTCTACGGTTTCTCCGAAGTGGTTTACGATCCAGGTAGCCATCTGGTTACCGGTCAGACCGGCAAATGCCCATGCGGATAAGGTAATACCATGGATGGCGCTGATGCTGCGCATGCCATAGTGGTCAGAAAGCAGGGTTGGCACATTGGAGAAACCACCGCCGTAACCTGCGTTGACTGCCATGATCAGAGCCAGTACCAGAATGGTCAGAGCAGTATTGCCTGCACCGTTTTTGATACCGCCTGTGAGAATGGTCAGACCGGTCAGTACGATAGACATGACGAAGATGATTTTATAGATGGTGTTACGGTCTTTCATGGTATCCGCCCATGCAGAGAATCCCAAACGACCACCAGCATTGAAGATGGCAGATACGGTGGAAATCAGGCCTACCGAAGCAGCCAGACCGATACATTTTACAATCATCTTTTCCTGGGACAGCAGTGCCAGACCACAGGTAATATTGATATAGAACATGAGCCAGATGCCGATGTAATTGGTGATCGGCTTGGTCTTGATTACATCCAGAATACGCTGTCCCTTTTCGGTCTTCTGAGGCTCATGCCATCCATCCGGTTTCTTTAATAACAGATGTCCGATGAACATCATCACGAAATATACCACGGCAAGGATCAGGAACATCTTGTACACGCCGCCTTCTCCTAGACCGGTTAACATACTCTGCATGATGGGACTTGCGATTGCCTTTGCGGCACCGAAGCCTGCTACTGCCAGACCGGTTGCCAGACCTTTTCTGTCCTGGAACCAGAGCATCAGTGTCTTAACCGGGGAAAGGTAACCGGTACCCAGACCGATACCCATGATAAAACCGTAACAGACATAAATGCCGATCAGTGCCAGTGGACTGCCCTTATGCAAGCCGCCGTAATAAATGAAAGCGCCTGTACCTGCCATACCCAAAGCAAAGCAGATGGCAGCGATCAGGGAAGATTTGTGAATGTCTTTTTCCACTACATTTCCAAGGAAAGCAGCAGACATACCTAAGAAGAAAATGGCAAAGCTGAATGCCCATTCAGTTGCCCCTTTGGAAAAGCCGATGTAATCTGCAATTTCCTGGCTGAAGATGGACCAGCAGTACACAGTACCGATACTGCAATGCAAAAGCAGTGCCGGGATGGCAGCACGGATCCATTTGTTGGAACGCCAGCCACCGAATGTTTGTTCATTGTGACTCATGATTTTTTGTCCTTTCTGATTTTGTTGTCACTCTCTCATTTGTAAAAATAAGAGAAAGGCGTGTATACGAGTACGCCTTCATCCTTGCCATTCTATCACAAAAAAACAGGAAACACAACTGCTCTGGATGGAAAAGTGGACGGAGTTTTTCAAATGAAAAAATTTTGATGCAAGGTGTTCGGTATCATTGTTTCGAAAAGACCTAAAAATAAAAGAAAGGAAATAGGATGAAAAAGGGTGATGGTGGTCACCCTTTGATTCTTTGGATTTTGATGTCGTTGATTTCCTGAAACAATTCTTTGTTCCCCACTACAATCAGACAGAGCCGTTCTCTGGCTCTGGAAATTCCCTGAAAGAATAGTTTCTTATACAGGTAATCCGGATTGGGGTGCTGTCTGGCACATAGCAGCCTGTCTTGGTTGTAGTAAAAGTGATGATCCAGGATCATTAACACGTTGTCAAACTCCTGTCCGATGACCTTATGGGTATTTTTTTCTCCTCCATATACATCAAAAGAAGTTTCTGCATAGTGAGAAGAGGTGAAATTGATGAACGTATACTCCTTCTCATAATATGCCAGCATCTTCAGCGCTTCTGCCTCATTTTGGGCAAATAAAACGGTTACACAGCTGTAATCATATCGTGTGGTTTTCCGATTCAGGTCAAACAGAGAGAGAATAAAAGAAGAAAGTTCCCGGTTGGTACGAATCTTTTCGGAAAGAGGACACTGCAGGGTGGACACTTCCTCAATGATCTGGAATGTGTTTCTGCGCTCCTCAGAGAGAGAGAGAATCTGCTGCCTGTCATAGGCGAAGACACATCCCATCTTTTGCTGGCGCACCGTTTCGATGATCTGCTCCATCTGTTCTTTATAAATACGCTGTGTCTCGTCAATGAGCAGAAACCGGTAGGGGGTAAAGTCCGTATCTTTGTGGATTTCCTGTATGCCTTTGATGGTGACATGAGACAGCTGACGGTTCAGATAGTCGTGTCCATCAGAAAGCATACCGCAGTGTACGATACACACATCTCCTATGGCGCTCAGCTCCCGTCCGATGTCATACAGCAGCAGTGTCTTGCCGGTGCCGGGACTTCCCGAAATGGAGGAGAAGTGGCAGGCAGTCAGGTCAGACAAAACAGGAAGGAGTTTGTGTTTGTACTGTTCCTGCTGGGAAGTCAGAAAATAATGACGCTCCAGGAATTTGTCCGGCGTATTGATGGGGGAAATGAGGAAATCTTTTGCCTGAAATAAGGTTTCGATTTCTTCGTGTATACATTGGTCAAATGTCTGCATCACCTCTGCCAGATGTGCAAAGGAGGTTTGGGTCAGTTTGCAAGCCTCGTTTAGACAATACAGGGAAGAAGAGGAGGCAATGTAAGTAAAAGATGCAATGTTTTTACTGATATGCCCCAGATAATACTGGTTTTGCACCAGCTGTTTTTGGATTTTCTCTTCTTCAATAGGTTGGCTTTTCAATTCCACATTCAGGATGTGGGAATGGTCTGCGGCAATCTTGATCAGATCAAATTCCTTTCCGATATGAGGAATGGTATAGGAAAAGAAAAAATCTTCATATGCCCTGATGGGTAGGTTCACAGAACGCAGTGCTGCCACAAACTGATGCAGGGAATCCTGCTCATGTACCTTAGTCACCTTGAAATCGGTTCGGTCGCTGAGTCCGTTTTCATAGTCGGAAAAAAGTTCCGTATCTTTCATTTCCGATAAGAATAAAATGTTTAATGCTCTCATAAAAATCCTCTGTCTTCGGGTGTTTTTGAAACCATCAGATCCTGAAATAAATACTTGTTTTTATTATCCGTCATAAGCGGTAGTTTTGTCAAGATTTGTGTGGCTGGAATTGGGATTTGGTAGTATAATGGGAAGTAGGAAAAGGATGAGATCAAAAAAGAATATATGTGAAGCTTTTGTTATGGCAATCGAAATATATAATAAGCCAACGATAAAGTATAGAGTAGAAGGGTTCAGCTTTTTTATTTGCAATGCATGGGAATTGATGTTGAAAGCTCATATGATGAATAAGTTTAGTGAAGATAGTATTTATTACAAGGATAATCCAGAGAGAACAATTACATTAGAAAATTGTATACAAAAAATATTCACAAACGAAAAGATGCCGTTAAGAAGAAACCTTTTGAAAATAATAGAACTGCGGAATACTAGTACACATTTTATAACAGAAGAATACGAAATGGTATATATTCCACTGTTTCAAGCCTGTGTTTTGAATTTTGTAGAGAAAATGCAAGAGTTTCATAGTGTTGATATGACTGAAGTAGTGCCTCAAAATTTTCTGACACTTACGGTAAGCATGAAAGCTTTGGATGTGAGTGTAATTCGTGTGAAATATCCAGAAGAAATTGCAGAGAAGTTGATTGCGACAAATGAGCAACTAGTGCCGATGATAGCAGAGAATAATAATTCATTTGCAATCAAAATTGAGCATTATCATTATATTACAAAGGATAAAAATAAAGCGACTTCTTTTGTACATGTGGATAAAAATGCAGAAATTGGTGTAAAGATTATCAAAGAATTGAAGGATCCTAATAATACACATAAGTATACAATGAAGACTGCAATTAAAGAAATCAAGCGTAGGTTGCAGACGCAAGGTATTGATTTTGAAATGAATCAATATGTGTTCAATTTGTTTAATAAAGTATATGGAATCAAAGAAAATGAAATGTATTGTTATACCCATAAACAATTTTCACAGCCAACCTACTCGTATTCGATGCAGGCAATTGATTTGATCGTGGGAGAAATTCAAAAAGATCCCTCTGGTATTGTGGAAAACATGAGAAAAAGAATAAAAAAATAAGTCAACCCCAGGGGCAAAGGAATTCTTGGTTTTCACCTACTCCCATTCGGGAACCCAGCCGGAATCCTTCTCGAGTTAACTTATTTATAGTATATCATATGTTGCAAAAAAGTCAATTATGTATCTGAAGTCAAATGAAAAAATGAAGTCAAATGAAAAAATAGAAAAAACTGCAAAACATACGAAATAAAGGAGAATAAAAATCATGAGTTTATTACAACGGCTGAAAGCAAAAAGCAAATGGTACACAGGATGGGAACTGGATAACGGCAGAGACCGGATGGGATCTTTCTCGTGGAAAGATGTGGAAGGCTATGTGGATGAGATTGTAAAACGAACAACGGAATTTGTGATACTGGTACCGGAAGTGCCAATTGCAGGGACAAATTTTATGCAGACTTGTATGGATGAGGAACATGAAAACTATCATCTGGAAATCTGTTTTGGAAGAGAGCATGGATATGTGATTTATGGAATGGATGATGTATCGGCCACACAGGTGAAGGCATATCTGAAACAGTATTTGGAGGAACGGCTGGTGCCGGATACGGAAGGCTGGGATCTGATTTGTGAGAAAGACAGTGTGGGGCAGCCGGAGTTATTTGTGCAGATTGGAAGAAAAATTTCCAGGGAAGATCCGGCTGTGACGGCGGAACTGACTTTATGTGTCCACGATCCAGTGGGATATTTTGAAGCGCATAGAGAGCAGTATGAGGCGCATTCCATTGAGACGGCAGAGGATCTGGATATTTTGCGTTGGATTGGTTTGGTGGATATTTTAGAACAGTGTGGGTATGCGTGCGACCGTGATTATCGGGATACATTAGAACAGTTTGTCTATTTTGTGGGACAGCTGCATCAGATGCAACGGGCTGGATTGACCATAGAGATATCCGGTCTGGATACACAGGAAAGTATTCCCCAGTGGTGTGTTGCTTTGGATGAAGCATGGGCAGAGAAGGGGTACCAGATGGCAGTGCTGGATATGGACAGTGACAGTTATGTGCTGTTTCCCTGTCCGATCGCGGAATACAGGGAATTGGCGGATCTGGCAGCCAGAATCGGTCATCGGATCATGTTAGCGAAAGAGGCATAAATGATGGCGGGAAGAACATGTAAACCATTTTTTTATGATGCTTTTCGGTGCATTGGTTCTGCCTGTACGGATACTTGCTGTGCAGGCTGGGAAATTGACATAGATGATGTTTCCTATGAACGTTATATGGGATTGGAAGGTGCGTTCAAACAGCGCCTGCTGGCACAGATCGGAACAGACGGAGAATCTCATTTTTTTCGCTTGCAGGAAGAGCAGCGGTGTCCTTTTTTGAATCAGGATAATCTCTGTGATATTTTTATAGAGGCAGGAGAAGACTATCTGTGTGACATTTGTACGGAACATCCCCGGTTTTATAACTGGTATGGGGAGTATACAGAAGTGGGACTGGGCATGTGCTGTGAGGAGGCACAGAGACTGATGTTAGGCAGCGAGGCGCCTTTGCGTTTTGTGGTGACAGAGGAGGCACAAGATCGGTTAGCGCTTTTTCATACAGATGGATGTCAGGAGGAGAGAGAGGAGGCATTGCCAAAGGAAGAGAAAACAGAAGAAGATCCGCTCCTTCCCCTCTTGTTATCCCTGCGGAGACAGTTGTTTGCTATTTTACAGGATAGACGACAGTCCATCTGGCAGAGAATGATACAGGTACGAGAGGCAGCCGGACAGGCGCAGGTGCTTCTGGATCTGACACAGGAAGAGGATTGGGCAGTGACATTGGAACAGTTTGTGTCACAACTTCCAGTGTGTGAGGAGGATGCAGGCAAAAATATGACGGACGTGGAATGGCTGGATCATTGGCTGCAGCAAATGACGGAAACCAAGTCTGCGCCAGAGTGGCTGTCAGATTTGCTTTTTTTCTTTCAAAAACTGGAAATTTTAGATGAAGCGTGGCCGGATCGTTTGCAGCAGATAAAGACCCATTTGGGGCAGATTTGGGATCGCAGACAGGAATTTTTGACCGTATACGCCCACCGGTGCTATGAATATGAGCATTTGATGGTATATTTCCTGTATCGGTATTTTCTGGAAGGTGCTTATAATCTGGAATTGTGTGCAGGAGTGGATTTTGCATGGATTGGTGTGCTAATGATCCTGCTTTGTGACATGGCATGCTGGATGGAACAGGGAGAATTGTCTTTTGAAACCCAATGCAGAATCATTCGTCTCTATTCCAAAGAAATTGAATACTGCCCGGAAAATGTAGAAGCAGTCTGTCAGTATGCAAAGGAATGGCAGAAACGTGTGCAGAAAAATTGAATATTTTGTGGTGAAATCAGTTTAAAGAAGTAAAGCGTTAATGAATTTTTGCAGAAAAGCACTTGTCAATTTGCGATTTCTTTGGTAAAATTATATCATTCATAGCTTCTTGGAGTCATAAAGGATATGAAAGTAGGAGTTCTTCAGAATGCAACGAAGCAGATTGGCTTTGGTGTATAAATGAAAATACAATGATATCATGGAGGAACAAACAGTGGAACGTTATTATCAGCCTGAAATTGAGTGCGCATCCAGAGAAGAGATCGTAGCACTTCAAAATGAACGTTTGGTGAAGCAGGTAAAAAATGTCTATGAAAATGTCCCTTATTATCGCAATTTGATGGATGAAAAAGGGGTCAAACCGGAAGATATTCAATCTATTGAGGATGTACATAAATTACCGTTTTTGAGTAAGAATGATTTAAGAGAAGCCTATCCATATGGATTGAGAAGCCTATCCATATGGATTGCTGGCGACACCTCTTTCTGAATGTGTGCGTATCCAGTCCACCAGTGGTACCACAGGAAAGCGCGTGGTGGCATTTTATACCCAGCATGATATTGATTTATGGGAAGAATGCTGTGCCAGAGCCATTGTAGCGGCAGGTGGAACCAATGAGGATGTGTGCCAGGTATGTTATGGCTATGGTCTGTTTACTGGTGGCCCGGGATTAAATGGCGGTTCTCACAAGGTAGGATGTCTGACGCTGCCTATGTCTTCTGGTAACACAGAAAGACAGATTCAGTTTATGCGGGATCTTGGTTCTACCATTCTCTGTTGTACGCCGTCTTATGCAGCATATATTGGAGAGACATTACATGACATGGGATATACCACCGATGACATCCAGTTAAAGGCTGGTATTTTCGGTGCGGAGCCATGGACAGAGGAGATGCGCCGTGATATTGAGAAGTCTCTGGGCATTAAAGCATATGACATTTATGGTCTGACGGAGACGTCTGGTCCAGGTGTATCGTTTGAGTGTTCCGAACAAACCGGTATGCACATCAATGAGGATCATTTCCTGGCAGAAATCATTGATCCGGAGACCGGAGAAGTGTTGCCGGAAGGGACAGTGGGAGAATTGGTATTTACCAGTTTGACCAAGGAGGCATTTCCACTGCTTCGTTATCGTACCAGAGATTTGTGTGTGTTGAGCAGAAAGAAATGTTCCTGTGGCAGAACCCATGTGAAGATGAGCAAGCCAATGGGACGCAGTGATGACATGTTGATCATCCGTGGTGTGAATGTATTCCCGTCTCAGATAGAAACTGTGCTGCTGGATAAGGGTTACACTTGTAATTATCAGATTGAGGTAGATCGTGTGAACAACACCGATACACTGGACATCAATGTAGAGTTGACCAAGGAACAGCATGAGGCAGGCATTGATGTGACCGATGCAGAGAAGAAGCTGTCATCTGCCATCAAGACCATGCTGGGTATCAGTCCAAAGGTACATTTGCTGCCGCCTAAGAGCGTGGTCAGAAGCGAGGGGAAGGCAGTGCGTGTCATTGACAGAAGAAAACTGCATGACTGATAAAGGTATGAACCCAGTGACTTGCAGGACGCATATCAGAATGTGTCAATTATAGACGAGTGGTATTGATTACCAGGGCATAAAAGAAACCAGTATATAAAAATGTAAAAACAAAACCGTATAAAAATAAAGACTCGGGCAGGGAACAGAGGAGAAAGCACTGTTTTCTGCCCGAGTCTCTATACTTGCAAAGTAACTGTAGATCAGTTATACTAAAGAATGGATGGACAGATGCAATTTGTCCTGAAAGGGATATGTAACGATTCGGAACTAAGCACTTTGGAGATCGGTTTTGGATTGTGATACTGTTTTCATACTAGAAAGAAAGCAAGCGGAGGAAGTACAATGGGTAAGAAATTGGCAATGCTGTTGACAATTCTGTTATTGGCGACAGGTCTCTGTGGATGTACAGATGAGGACGTACAGGCAATTGGTGATCTGCTGGATTTGCTTTTGGCATCCCAGACAGAATCAGTAGAAGAGTCTGAGACAGAGACTCGTTCCAACTGGACGGAAGATGAGACAGATGTAGGTGCCATTGAGAATTTTGGTCAGGAAAAAACAGAGAAAGAAACCACCATGCCTGTGACAGAAGAATCTGAAACAGAGGAAGAAATAGAGTCTGTATCAGAAATAGAGGCAGAGTTGGAGACAGAGACAGTAGAATTTCTGACAGAATCGGAAACAGAAACTTACGAAAGCTTGTCAGAAATCCACACAGGTGCACTAATTTCTGAACGTGCAGAAACCCATCTGGGAGAGGTTCAGGTCACAGAAGATGGTTACTACTATTATGTGGAAGAAGTGGCACTTTACATTGCCACATATGGACATTTGCCCTCTAATTATATTACCAAAGACGAAGCCCAGGAGTTGGGCTGGGTCAGCAGCAAGGGCAATCTGTGGAAGGTGGCACCCGGCATGTGTATCGGCGGCGACCGGTTTGGCAATTATGAAGGACAGTTGCCCACCAAGAAAGGCAGAAGATATACAGAGTGTGATGTGAATTATGAGGGTGGATATCGCCAGACAGACCGGATCATTTTTTCCAATGATGGACTGGTTTATTACACAGAAGACCATTATGAGACATTTACGTTGTTATATGGAGAAGAATAAAGTAGGCAATTGCGAAACTCCTTGAGCAAACCAGAACACAGCTTGCATATCAGAAATTTTCATTTGAAAAACTCTGTGGAATGCCGGTACTTTATTTTTTGAGCAATAAGCGATAAAAATATTAGTACCGTTGCATGAAACCGAAGCGAGAGCGTGTTTTTCAAATGAAAATTTCTGATGAAAAGCGTCCGGTATCATAGTTTCGCAATTGCCTGGACGATTAAAGAAAAGAGAGGGTGCTTCCGTGGTTGTTGATTTTCATACACATATATTTCCCGAACAGATTGCAGCTCGTACATTAGAGAAGCTTTCTGCCATGTCTGGTGAACCTTATTATATCGAAGCTACGATTGAGGCATTGTTAGATTCCATGAAGCAGGGTGGTGTGGATGTGAGTATTGTCCTGCCGGTGGTGACAGCACCCAGACAGTTTGACAGCATCAACCGGTTTGCGGCACAGGTCAATGCCACATATTATGATGCAAAACACCATACAGGCATTTTGTCGTTTGGGGGTATGCATCCGGATTGTCAGGATTATAAGGAAAAACTGAGGCAGATTTGTAATATGGGCTTAAAAGGCATCAAACTGCATCCGGTATATCAGCAGGTATCCTTTGATGACATTCGGTATCTGCGCATTGTAGACTATGCCAGTGAACTGGGACTGGTGACGGTAACACATGCCGGATATGATGTGGGATTTCCGGGGGCGGATTTTGTGTCACCGGCTACGGTACGAAGGTTGATTGACGCCGTACATCCGGAACAACTGGTGCTGGCTCACGTAGGTGGGTATGACCAGTGGGAGGAAGTAGAAGAATTGCTGATCGGACAGGATGTATATTTTGATCTGGCATTTTCTATGGGAAAGATGTCAGATGACCAGTTGGTGCGGATGATCCGTTCCCATGGAGCAGACCGGTTTTTGTTTGCCACAGACAGTCCCTGGTTAGACCAGAAGGAACAGGTCGCTTACCTGGATGCACTGCCATTGACGGAAAAGGAAAAACAGATGATTTTTGGCATAAATGCAGTCAATTTGTTATCATGATAAAAAAACAGGATTTTTTAAAAAAAGTAGCAAAAGATGCTTGACAGTGACGTTGCGTCACCCTTTATGATAAGAACGTGAGGGAATGTAATGAAAAAGAGACCGTATTATACCAGTGGTCAGTTTGCAAAAAAAGCCAATGTTTCGGTACGTACCATCCGCTACTATGACCAACAGGAACTGTTGAAACCCTCGTTTCTCAATGAAAACGGTTATCGTATGTATACGGATGATGATTTCGTCCGGTTGCAGAAGATTCTGACCTTTCGGTATCTGGGATTTTCTTTGGAAGAGATTCGGGATCTGACCCTGGGGGATGACAGTTTGCAGAATATACAGCAGTCCCTTCAGCTGCAGCTGGGGATGGTTCGTCAGCGGATTGCCCACTGGCAGTTGGTGGAGCATTCTATAGAGGATACCGCCAGACAGCTGTCCCGGAATCAGGAAGTAGACTGGAGCGAACTGCTTCGCCTGATTCATCTGACCAGTCAGGAGCGGGGACTGGTAGAGCAGTACAAGAACAGTACCAATATCAACATTCGTGTGCAGCTGCACCAGAAATATGCCACCAATCCAGAGGGATGGTTTCCCTGGATTTTCCGGCATCTGGATTTGCAGCCGGGAGAGCAGGTGTTGGAACTGGGCTGTGGCAATGGAGAACTATGGGCAGGCAGACAGCAGCGGATCCCACAGGGATGCCAGGTATTGCTTTCCGATGTTTCATCGGGTATGGTGGCAGATGTGGAGGGGCGGTTGGGAACTGGTTTTTTGTATCAGGTCATTGACTGTGAGCAGATTCCCTATCCAGATGCATCCTTTGACAAAGTGATTGCCAATCATGTGCTGTTTTATCTGCAAGACAGAGAACAGGCATTGCAGGAGATTCGACGTGTGTTAAAACCGGGGGGCACTTTTTTGTGCAGTACCTATGGGCATCAACATATGAAGGAAATCAGTCAGCTGGTGCAGGGATTTGACAGTCGAATTCGCCTTGCACAGGTCAGTTTAAGTGACATTTTCGGATTAGAGCAGGGAGAAGCAGAGTTGAGTCGTTATTTTTCTCAGACAGAACGGATGGATTATGTGGACAGTCTGGAAGTTGATCGGGCAGAACCATTGTTGGACTATATTCTGTCCTGTCATGGAAACCAGCAGGAATACTTGAATGAGAATTATGCGGCATTTCGAAGCTATGTGAAGGCAAAAGTAGAACGGGAAGGCACCTTCCATATTACCAAGGAAGCAGGCATTTTCCGTTGTATCAAATGAGAATACTGTGGATTCATAAACAGAATTCTGTTATGAAACAGTGAAAAAGTAGTTTATAGGAGGAAAGAGATGAAAGGAATTATTTTAGCAGGTGGCAGTGGAACCAGATTGTATCCACTGACCCGTGTTACCAGTAAGCAGTTGCTTCCGATTTATGACAAGCCGATGATTTATTATCCGCTGTCTGTCTTGATGAATGCAGGGATTCGTGAGATTTTGCTGATTTCTACACCGGCAGATACGCCACGTTTCAAAGATTTGCTGGGGGATGGACACCAGTTTGGTGTGGAATTGTCCTATGCCGTACAGCCAAGTCCGGACGGATTGGCACAGGCATTTATCATTGGTGCAGATTTCATCGGGGATGATAGTGTGGCGATGGTGTTAGGAGACAATATTTTCCACGGACACGGTCTTACCAAGCGGCTTCGTGCAGCTGCACAGAAGGAAAACGGTGCCACAGTATTTGGGTATTATGTGGATGATCCGGAACGTTTTGGCATTGTGGAGTTTGATGCAGATGGCAAGGCAATCTCCATCGAAGAGAAGCCGGAGCATCCAAAGTCTAACTATTGTGTGACAGGATTGTACTTCTATGACAACAAGGTAGTAGAGTATGCCAAGAATTTGCAGCCATCTGCAAGAGGCGAGTTGGAGATTACCGATTTGAACCGGATCTATTTAGAGAACGGAGAGTTGGATGTCACCGTACTGGGACAGGGCTTTACTTGGTTAGATACCGGTACACATGAGTCTTTGGTAGATGCCACCAATTTTGTCAAGACAGTAGAACAGCACCAGCATCGCAAGATTGCCTGCTTAGAGGAGATTGCGTACTTAAACGGCTGGATTGACAAAGAGCAGCTGGAAAAAATTTATGAAATCTATAAGAAGAACCAGTATGGTGCCTATCTGAAAGATTTGCTGGATGGCAGATTTTTGAAAGATCAGTTGGAATTTGAAACAAAATAATCGGAAAAGGAGTATAATGAAATGAAGATTCTAGTAACAGGTGGAGCCGGATTCATTGGAGGTAATTTTGTACATCACATGGTAAACAAGTATCCGGATTATGAAATCGTCAATCTGGACTTATTGACTTATGCAGGCAATCTGGAGACATTAAAGCCGGTAGAAAATAAGCCAAACTACAAGTTTGTAAAGGGAGACATTGCAGACAGACCATTTATCATGGGCTTATTTGAGAAGGAAAAGTTTGATATTGTCGTAAACTTTGCTGCAGAGAGCCATGTAGACCGTTCCATTGAAGATCCAGGTATCTTTGTACAGACCAATGTACTGGGCACCACCACTTTGCTGGATGCTTCTAAAGCATTTGGGGTAAAGAGATATCATCAGGTATCCACTGATGAGGTATACGGCGATCTGCCATTAGACAGACCGGATCTGTTCTTTACAGAGACTACACCACTGCATACTTCCAGCCCATATTCTTCTTCTAAGGCAAGTGCGGACTTATTTGTCATGGCATACCACAGAACCTTTGGGCTGCCGGTGACCATTTCCAGATGTTCCAACAACTATGGTCCGTATCACTTCCCGGAGAAGCTGATTCCGCTGATGATCAGCCGTGCGCTGGCTGACGAGGAACTGCCGGTATATGGCAATGGTGCCAATGTACGTGACTGGCTGCATGTATCTGATCACTGTGCAGCCATCGACCTGATCATTCACAATGGTCGTGTTGGGGAAGTTTACAATGTAGGCGGACACAACGAGCGTACCAATCTGGAAGTGGTAAAGACCATCTTAAAGGCACTGAATAAGCCGGAATCTCTGATCAAGTATGTAAAGGATCGTCCGGGTCACGACATGCGTTATGCAATTGATCCAACCAAGTTAGAGACAGAGTTAGGCTGGAAGCCACAGTACACATTTGACACTGGTATCCAGCAGACCATCCAGTGGTATTTAGACAACGAAGACTGGTGGAAGCACATCATCAGCGGTGAATACACCCAGTACTTTGAGCAGATGTATGGTGACAGACTGTAATCAGCAAATATCATAGAGGAATAAAACGGTGTGACGGTTTCCAGCTTTTCCATAGATACTGCATCCAATTACAGATGGGGCTGCGAAAGAGGGAGACCGTTACAAAACATCAAAATCAAGATGGAGGATGGCAATGAGAATTCTGGTAACAGGTGTAAAGGGACAGTTGGGCCATGACATCGTCAATGAGTGTGCTAAGCGTGGCATTGAGACAGTAGGGGTGGACATTGAAGAAATGGACATCACCGATCCGGTGTCTGTAGAGAAAGTCATTACAGAAGCAAAGGTAGACGCAGCCATTCACTGTGCCGCATGGACAGCAGTGGATGCGGCAGAGGACAATGTAGACAAGTGCCGTCTGGTGAATGCATACGGCACAGAAAATATTGCAAAAGTCTGTGAAAAGTTGGACATTAAGATGACATACATCAGCACAGACTATGTATTTGATGGACAGGGTACCCGTCCATGGGAGCCGGATGATGAAAGACATCCATTGAATGTATACGGTCAGACCAAGTATGAGGGCGAATTGGCAGTCACCAATCATGTGAGGAAATTCTTTATCGTCCGTATTGCATGGGTATTTGGCGTCAATGGCAAAAACTTCATCAAGACCATGCTGCGGGTTGGCAAGGAAAGAGGGGCAGTCAGTGTAGTAGATGACCAGATCGGTTCTCCTACTTACACATATGATTTGTCAGTCTTGCTGGTAGACATGATCCAGACAGACAAATATGGATTTTATCATGCCACCAACGAGGGCTTGTGCAGCTGGTATGAGTTTGCCTGTGAGATATTCAAACAGGCAGGTCTGGACGTACAGGTGACACCGGTAGATACCGCCACCTATACCAAGTCCTACCCAAATCAGGCAAAACGCCCTATGAACAGCCGCATGAGCAAAGATAAGTTAGAGGCCAACGGCTTCAACAGACTGCCAGACTGGCAGGATGCGTTGAGCAGATATTTAAAAGAAATTGAGTGGTAAAAAATAATTGCGAAACACTTTGATTAGACAGAAGACAGCCTGTACATCATAAATATAAATTTTGATGAAAGGCGTTCGGTATCATAGTTTCGCAATTACCTGAATTGTCTCATGGTTTGAAGGGAGGTTTCTTATGAACGAAAAGGCGATGTTTCAAATTGGATATGGTTTATATGTGCTGACTGCACAGGAAGACGGAGTAGACAATGGCTGTATCACTAATTCTGTGATGCAGGTCACCAGCAAGCCCAACCGGATTGCCATTACAGTCAACAAACAGAACAAGACCCATGACATGATTTTCCACACCGCAAAGGCAGTGGTATCTGTGCTGACGGAAGCAGCACCGTTTTCTATCTACCAGCATTTTGGATTCCAGAGCGGAAAGAATGTGGATAAGTTTGCAGATTTCACGGATGTAGCCAGAGCAGGAAATGGGTTGTATTATGTGACCAAGAATACCAATGCTTATATTGCAGGTACGGTATACCATGCCATTGATTTGGGCACCCATACCATGTTTTTGATCAATGTGGAAGAGTGTGAGATTTTAAGCGATGTGCCGTCTGTGACTTACAATTATTATCAGAGCTATGTGAAGCCTCGTCCGGCTGCCACAGAAACGAAAGACAAGAAAGGCTATCGTTGTACTGTCTGCGGATACATTTATGAAGGAGAGGTACTGCCGGACGATTTCGTGTGTCCCATCTGTAAGCATGGTGCTGCGGATTTTGAACCTATCTGATAGGAACATGAAATATAAGATTATGATGCAGGAATTGGGATTGCGCAAAGGTTTTGCGTAGCAAAATCCTGTGTGATGCAACCAGAAGAAAAAATACCGGGATTCGCACATGAGAGGCGTTTCCCGGTATTTTGTTTGTGAAATTATGTTGCTTCGCAGGTTTCATCATTGAGGTAGATGATCATGCCCGGTCCCAGAGTTTCTGTGGGTCGAGCCAGAAATCCATGCTTTTCATAAAAGGCTTCCCGTCCTTTGGCACACATCAGATCCAGCATCATTTCCGAATGGGGCAGTCGCAGAGAATTCACATATTCTTTTAACTTCTGTAATAAAACAGAACCCAGTCCCATATGCTGCATGGAAGGAGAAACCACCAGATCCTGGATGTAGCATATGACGGCACCATCTCCTACAACACGTCCCATGCCTACCAGTGTATCTTCATAATAGGCTCCCAGTACATATAAACTATTATCCAGTGCCAGTCTTGCCTGTTCGATTGTAAGGGATTTCCAGTGTACCTGACTGCGCAGGTTCAGATACTCGCTGACAGTGGTCTGGTTTTCCCGTAATTCAATTTTGTCTTTTTGAAATGTCTGTCCCATGCTACACCTCCCATTTTAGAATCTGAATTTCCGATTGCCTGTCCTATTATAAGGGAAAAGGAAAAAATAGTAAACACTTTTTCATAAAACCTTTAGAAAGCCTTGATTTACAAGACAGAAGATTGGGGTTACAATAAGGTCAGTGAGAAGTGTGGAGGTACAGGATGGGCGCTTTTGTAGAACTGGAAGAGGTAAGAAAGACATATACCATGGGAGAAGTGGAGATTCATGCGGCAGATGGTATCAGCTTTTCCATTGGAGAAGGGGAATTTGTGGTCATTGTAGGACCCAGCGGCGCAGGGAAGACCACAGTGCTGAATATATTAGGGGGAATGGATACGGCTACATCCGGTCAGATCGTAGTGGCAGGAGAACATATTGAGCATTATACGGAGAAGATGTTGACCAAATACCGGAGAGAGGATATCGGTTTTGTCTTTCAGTTTTACAATTTGGTGCCCAATCTGACCGCATTGGAAAATGTAGAGCTGGCATTGCAAATCTGTAAACACCCACTGCCGGCAGAAGAAGTGCTGATTGGAGTAGGACTGGAACAGAGAATGCACAATTTCCCGGCACAGCTTTCCGGTGGAGAGCAGCAGAGAGTATCCATTGCCAGAGCACTGGCCAAAAATCCAAAACTATTACTTTGCGATGAACCCACAGGGGCACTGGATTATGCCACCGGTAAGCAGATTTTAAAGCTGTTACAGGATACCTGTCGGGAAAAAGGAATGACGGTGATCGTCATCACCCACAATCAGGCCATTGCGCCTATGGCAGATCGGATCATCAAGATCAAGAATGGAAAGGTGGCAGATATGGAAGTGAATGCGCAACCGGTATCGGTG
>ONWL01000233.1 GCA_900321525.1 uncultured Eubacteriales bacterium | reverse complement strand
TTCCACAGTATTGATACCAGCTCTCTTCAAACAGTTGTAGGAACGAACAGACAATTCTAACTCGTCAATGTTCATCTCCAGCACCTTCTCCTTGCCATCATCCTGCTTTTCCACCATGACCTCAGCAGTCTTTGCATGCTCAGACAGGTCTACAAACAGATTCAGGTGCTCACTTAACACCTTTGCAGCAAGGCTGACAGCCTCATCTGGAGCCAACGTACCGTTGGTATATACATCTAAAGTCAGCTTATCAAAGTCAGTCATCTGACCTACACGCGTATTCTCCACTGCCATATTCACACGCTCGATCGGGGTGTAAATAGAATCTACTGCAATGACACCGATTGGCAGATCATCGCTCTTATTCTTATCGGCACTGACATAACCTCTGCCATTAGAGATGGTAATCTCCATATACAATTTACAGTCAGCACCACCGCTTAATGTTGCGATGACCTGATCTGGATTCATAATCTCAATATCCTGGTCAGCCTGAATATCTGCAGCAGTGACAACGCCTTCGCCTTCATACTCAATGTAAGCAGTCTTTGCAGCACTTGAATCACTGTTGTTTTTAATCGCCAGACTCTTTAAATTCATAATGATCTCTGTGACATCTTCCTTCACTCCAGGAATGGAACTGAATTCATGAAGCACACCATCAATCTTAACCTGACTAACTGCTGCCCCCGGAAGGGAAGAAAGCATAATTCTTCTCAGTGAATTACCCAGGGTTGTACCATAACCTCTTTCCAGTGGCTCTACGACGAATTTGCCGTATTTATGGTCTTCACTCAATTCCGCAATTTCAATCTTTGGTTTCTCGAAATCGAACATGATAATGGCCCTCCTTTATGGGTATCCTATTTAGGGGTTGCTACAAATTACTTAGAATACAACTCGACGATCAACATCTCGTCAACCGGAACATCGATCATCTCTCTGGTTGGGAGCTGCTTTACAGTACCCTTTAATGCCTCTAAGTCAGTCTCAATCCATTCAGGAGTCAGTCTGCCCGCAGTAGTCTCAGTGATTTCTTTATACTTTGCAGAAGCCTTCTTTGCTTCCTTGATTTCGATGGTATCACCAGCCTTGATCAGGTAAGAAGGAATGTTGACTACCTTGCCATTTACTAAAATGTGCTTATGGTCAACCATCTGTCTTGCTTCTTTTCTGGTTCTGGCAAATCCCATGCGGAATACTACATTATCTAATCTGCGCTCTAAGAGAATCATCAGATTTTCACCAACCTGACCCTTCATTCTCTCAGCTCTAGCGTAGTAATTTCTAAATGGCTTTTCTAACACACCATAGATGAACTTTGCCTTCTGCTTCTCTCTTAACTGCAGACCATACTCGCTCATCTTTCTATTTGCTCTCTTTAATTCTCTGTTGGACTTTTTGTCGATACCTAAATAAATCGGGTCCATACCAAGAGATCTGCATCTTTTCAGAACAGGAACTCTATTTACTGCCATTTGAAAGCACCTCCTAATTATACTCTTCTACGTTTTGGCGGACGACAACCGTTGTGTGGAACTGGTGTTACATCCTTGATACTGGTTACTTCCAGACCGCATGCCTGCAGCGCACGGATTGCAGCCTCACGACCAGCTCCTGGTCCCTTTACCATAACGTCAACGGACTTTAATCCATGTACCAGAGCTGCTTTTGTAGCAGTTTCTGCTGCCATCTGAGCCGCATAAGGAGTAGATTTCCTTGAACCTCTAAATCCAAGACCGCCTGCACTCGCCCAGGATAATGCATTTCCCTGGGTATCAGTCAATGTCACGATTGTGTTGTTAAAAGATGACTGAATGTGAGCCTGTCCGCGTTCAACGTTTTTCTTGACACGTTTCTTTGTTACCTTTTTGGTAGACGCTTTAGCCATATTAAACTAACCTCCCTTAAGGGTTCTTCCTTAATAAATACTCAATCTAAATCATGTAATAGCATCATTATAGAATTCCAGGTGAATTCTCACAAAGTATCTATTACTTCTTCTTATTTGCTACAGTCTTCTTCGGACCTTTACGGGTTCTTGCATTGGTCTTTGTCTTCTGACCACGAACCGGTAAGCTCTTTCTATGACGAATGCCGCGGTAGCAACCGATTTCCTGCAGTCTCTTGATGTTCATGGCGATCTCTCTTCTCAAATCACCCTCAACAGTCTGAGTTGCATCGATTACGTCACGAATTCTGCCGACTTCCTCGTCTGTCAGATCTTTACAACGAGTGTCTGGGTTTACACCAGCCTCAGCAAGAATACGATTGGAGCTTACTCTACCGATACCATAGATGTAAGTCAAGCCAATTTCCACGCGCTTCTCTCTTGGTAAATCCACGCCAGATATACGAGCCATGTGTTAGCACCTCCATACAATTTTCACTTTTGGGGACAAAATCTCACCATATGCAGCCCGTCCATAAGAACGTCGAAATGTTGTGCATATGCTCCTTTTTGTCATTTTATAAATATCCACCATTGAACAACGTTTCCATGTGGTTCATGGTGCAGCCGCTAAATACATTGCTGCCTGTTGCAGCAAGTTGTGTGAGATACGACGGGAATCTCACTTCCTGGCAATCAATAATCGAAAATTAACCCTGTCTCTGCTTGTGCTTTGGGTTCTCGCAGATCACACGGATGCTTCCTTTTCTCTTAATGATCTTGCACTTTTCACAAATAGGCTTTACAGAAGCTCTTACCTTCATAATTTACTCCTTTCCTGTACTGTTTCATACACATGATTTGGCAACCGGAAATCTGCCTGCCTCGCATGTGCACTTTTCCAGTCTGTGAATCGTCAACGCAAAAAATAACCTTTTACGCAGGCCGGATTCTATTTTAGCACAAAATCCCTTACCAAGTCAAGCAAAATTTACTGCTTGATCCTGTTTTTGCCTTTCTTTTTTGCGGATATTTCATATCTGAAACCATTGATTTGACGCAATGGTTCTATGCCTTCCCTGACGACCGTAGTAAACTCGTTACAATCTTACTTATTTCTCCAGATGATTCTTCCCTGACTCAGGTCATACGGTGACATTTCCAAAGTCACTTTGTCTCCCGGCAGGATACGAATATAATTGGTACGA
>ONWL01000001.1 GCA_900321525.1 uncultured Eubacteriales bacterium | reverse complement strand
TCAGTTTCTCCTGCTTTTCACGACTTGCCTGAAATGCCTGACGCTTGCCGTGGATGTACTCACGCAGCCCCGCAAGTGTCTCACCCTCTACCTTTTTCACACGTGGTGATGGTTTAAGGTCAATGGTGAGCTGTGGCACTACAGCCTGCTTAACGAGCGTTGCTATCGGTGAGTTCTGCTCTGCAAGTACCGCGAGCTTTTCCAGTTCTGCATCGTTGCGCAGACGATTCTGTTCCAGCTCTTTGTCTGTCATTTCCTGCTTTTCCCATGGACAGTTTGGATTGTTTACCTCTGGATCGGAATCAATACCAATCATGCATTGCAAGGGCAGATGGTAAATGCGGATGGCTTCTAAAACCCGTCTGGCATGCAGATTGGGGTCATACATGCGCAAATAGCGGTATCCGTCCTGTACCAGAATTTCCAGATCCTCTCCGATCTGCTCTACTGTCGGAATTTCTGTCTTTGGACTTTGTCCAAGGCGATAGCCGGAGTAACAAATGGCTTTGCCATAAGGGATCATTATGTTCATAAATAACCTCCATATCGTTTGTGGTGCTGTCACACCACAAATTGATGTCTATAGTGTAACATAAAAAATGTATGTGTACAAGTAACGACTGAAAATGAAACAGATTTGACGGGATGGGAGGGAGAGGGTATAATACAGGAGAACTGTGTGGGACATATGCATACCACAGAGGTGTCAGGCCGATGAAACGTGTTTTGTGTGAAAGTTTTGCAAATACGGACCGTTCATGACAAAACAAAAGGAGACACATATGGAATTACTGGAAGGAAGACCGGCAGATTGCAGTGGCAGACTGGAAAAAGAAGTGAGAGTGTATGATTTTTTAGATAAACTGGGCGTGAAGTACCAGCGGATTGATCATGATGCAGCCATGACCATGGAGGATTGCGCAGAGGTAGACCAGGCTCTGGAAGCTACCATTTGCAAAAATCTGTTTCTGTGCAACAGACAGGAAACAGTCTTTTATCTGTTGATGATTCGGGATGATAAGAAGTTTAAGACCAGGGATATTTCCGGGCAGATTGGTTCTGCCAGACTGTCTTTTGGAAAGCCGGAATATATGGAGCAGTTTTTGGATATTACACCCGGTTCGGTGAGTGTACTGGGGCTGATGAATGACAAGGAAAAGCGGGTGCAGCTCTTAATTGACCGGGATGTGCTGGAAGGAGACTATATAGGATGTCACCCCTGTATCAATACATCCAGTCTGCGGATTGGCATGAATGATTTTAAGGAAAAAATCATTCCCGCATTAGAGCATGAGCCGATTCTGGTGACGGTATAAAGATTAGGTGTTATTGATTGATCAAGTGGCAATGTCAATGGGAAACATTTGTTGCCAATTTCCTGATTTTCTGCTTGACAGGGGGAAAGAAGTATGATAGTATAATTCTTGTTAGTATAATCTAACTAAGATAAGCTGAACATATAGTATCAATTCAATGTTCGTCATAAGAAATGGATTGATACTTTTTTTCAAAGGAATGGTTAGCGAAAACTAACATAAAAGGATCCAGAAGAAATAATATAGATACATAATAAGGTACTGAATACAAACGTAGAGGTGCAGAATCAGGAGGGAATAGATGAGTGCAGTAATTATAGGTGGCAATGAGCGTATGGAACGCAGATATAGTGAAGTGTGTGCGGATTTTGGATGGAAGGCGAAGGTATACACCAAGGAGTCTTCTTTGAGAGGACGTGTGGGATGTCCGGATCTGCTGATTGTATTTACCAATACCGTATCCCATAAGATGCGGATGGCAGCAGTAAAGGAAGCCAAGAAGAACGGCTCAGAGATTCTGCATGTGAATTCCAGCAGTGTTTCTGCATTGCACAGTGCATTGCAGGCAATGGCATAAAAGTCATTTGAAATAAGGAGAACTGTCTGAAACAGAGTTTGCCAATGAGGTGGAACTTGTTTTGGGCAGTTTTTTGTTTGAGAGATTTTTCAGATTGACCTGTGCCCCGGATAACGGTATACTATAAAGTGAATGTTTCTGCTTAGGGGCAGGACATAAAAATACTGGCATTTACGAAAAATCTGCATTGCCGGAGTGGTTACAACGAAGAGAAGTGCATATTTTTCGTAGATGCCAAAACAGGTAAGACTGGCTATTACGACACAGGAAACTGGCAGTGATGGCAGAGATAAGAAGGAGGCAGCATGAGTAAATTAACGGAGTTTCGTTGGCATGGCAGAGGCGGTCAGGGGGCAAAGACTGCAGCATTGCTGTTAGCAGATGTGGCATTTAAGACTGGCAACCATGTACAAGGGTTTCCGGAGTACGGTCCGGAGCGTATGGGGGCACCCATTACCGCATATGACAGAATTAGTGATGAGCCGATCCTGGTGCATTGTGACATTCACAATCCCGATTATGTGGCAGTGGTGGATGAGACACTATTAAATGCAGTAGATGTGACCAGTGGTTTGAAGCCGGAGGGTGGCATTTTGATCAACACCAGTCGCAGCAAGGAGGAAATTCTTCCGCTTTTAAATGGATACACAGGAAAAGTTTACACCATTGATGCCCGTAAGGTCTGTATGGCCACACTGGGCAAGTATTTCCCCAATACCCCTATGTTAGCAGGCATGGTGAAGATTTCCGGTGTGATGGAAGAAGATGTGTTTTTAAAGGAAATGGAAGAATCCTTACGGCATAAGTTTGCCAAGAAGCCGGAGGTATTAGACGGCAACATGCAGGCACTTCGTCTGGCATTGAATTCTGTCTGCGAGTAAAACAGACATGAGACAGGCATACGGCGTCCCTGCCTGTCAGGAAATGCAGTGGGTATTATGAGAGAATTGAACCAGTTTAAGGAAATGGATTTCATAACGCCCTGAGAAAATCGGCTGTAAAGACGAATATAGATTGGACGCAGAAAGCAGAAAGAGGTACAGATATGGCATTAAAGGCTTCCGAGATAAATGAGTCTGTCAGATGGCAGGATTTGACAGAAGGATTGAAGATTTTTGAACCGGGTACATCCAAGCAGTTTTGCACCGGTGAGTGGAGAACGGAGACTCCAGTGTGGGATCAGGAAAAATGCAAGCAGTGTCTGCTGTGTGTTCCATACTGTCCGGACAGTTCCATTCCGGTAGAGGATAAGAAACGCAAAGACTTTGATCTGGATCACTGCAAAGGCTGCGGCATTTGCGTCAAGGCCTGTCCATTTAAGGCAATCTCCATGAGAGAAGGCCAGTAAGCAGCGGTATATCAGACAGGTGATTGCGAAACTTTTTTGAATTGAACCAAAACAGCCTGCACATTAAAATTTCTGATGAAAGGCGTTCGGTTTCATAGTTTCCCAATTGTCTGGGTACATGAGAAAGAGAAAGGAAATAGTATGTCAGAGAATCGTTTATATACAGAACCGGTTGCCGGTATCCCGGACAGAATGTCTGGGAATGAAGCGGTAGCCAATGCAATTCGTCAGATCAATCCGGATGTGATGCCGGCATTCCCCATTACACCATCCACAGAAATCCCGCAGTTTGTGGCAACCATGATTTCCAACGGGGTCATTGATACAGAGTTTATTCCGGTAGAAAGTGAGCACAGTTCCATGAGTGCGGCTATGGGAGCATCTGCGGCAGGTGCCAGAACATTGACCGCTACATCTTCCTGTGGTCTGGCTTATATGTGGGAGATGTTGTATGTGGCAGCGTCTGACCGTTTGCCTATCGTCATGGCAGTGGTCAACCGTGCTTTGACCGGTCCTATTAACATCAATGCAGACCATTCTGACAGTATGGGAGCGAGAGATTCCGGCTGGATTCAGATTTATGCAGAGAATAATCAGGAAGTATATGATAACTTTATCCAGGCTTACCCCATTGCAGAGCATAAGGATGTGATGCTGCCGGTGATGATCTGTCAGGATGGGTTTATCACCAGCCATGCAGTGGAAAATATCACTCTGCTGCCGGATGAGCCGGTAAAGGCATTTGCCGGGGAGTTTGAGCCGGAGCATTACCTGTTAAAGAAGGATGAGACCATGGCAGTAGGACCTTATGCAGTGTCCAAGTACTGTATGGAGGCAAAAAAGGCACAGGCAGAAGCGATGAAGCGTGCCAAAGACGTGATCTTAGAGGTAGGAAAGCAATTTGGTGAGATGTCCGGCAGAAGTTATGGCTTTTTCGAGGGGTATGAATTAGAGGATGCAGAGTATGTCTGTGTGGCAATCGGCAGTGCCTGCGGTACCATCAAGGAAGCCATCCGGGCACTTCGTGCCAGGGGAATCAAGGCTGGTCTGTTAAAGGTCAGAGTATTCCGTCCATTCCCGGCAGAAGAGATTGCAATTGCATTGCAGAATGCAAAAGTCATCGCCATCATGGATCGTTGTGAAGGTTACAGCGCACAGGGAGGTCCTCTGGCAGCAGATGTGATGGCAGCATTATACAGAGCCAAGAATCAGGCAGAAGCATTCAATGTATTATACGGTTTGTCCGGTCGTGATGTACAAGTAGAGGATATCGAAAGCTTGTATGCCCAGATGCAGCAGATTGCAGAGGGGGCGGCATATGAGACCTATCAGTACATGGGCCTGAGAGAGTGATGGGATCGGAGGAATGAACATGGAACAGACATTTAATTTCAAAGAAATACAGAATCGGGAAGATCGTCTTGCACCGGGACATAGAATGTGTGCCGGATGCGGCGGTACCATTGCAACCAGAAATGTACTGAAAGCACTGCATCCGGGTGATAAGGCTGTCATCGGCAATGCCACCGGATGTCTGGAAGTTTCTACTTTCATGTATCCCTATACTGCATATGAGGACAGTTACATCCATACTGCGTTTGCCAATGCAGGTGCAACACTTGCAGGAGCGGAAACCGCCTATCGTGCCTTGAAGAAAAAAGGCAAGATTGACGATACCTATAAGTTCATCACATTTGGCGGTGACGGCGGTACATACGACATCGGTTTGCAGTCTCTTTCCGGTGCCATGGAGCGTGGACATGATATGGTATATGTGTGCTATGACAATGGCGCATATATGAATACCGGTATCCAGCGTTCTTCTGCCACTCCGACTTATGCAGATACCACCACCACTCCGGCAGGTAAGGTGTCCAACGGCAAGCCACAAACCAGAAAAGATCTGGCACAGATTATGGCAGCTCACCATATCCCATATGTGGGACAGACCACCTTCATCGGCAACATGAAGGATCTGTACACCAAGGCAGAAAAGGCCATCTATACACCAGGAGCCGCATTCTTAAATGTGCTTGCCCCATGTCCTCGTGGATGGAGATATGAGACAGGGGATCTGGTGGAAATCTGTAAATCTGCGGTAGAGACCTGTTACTGGCCATTGTTCGAGGTCATTGATGGCAAGTGGATTTTAAGCTACAAGCCAAAGAACAAACTGCCATTAGAGGACTTCTTAAAGAGACAGGGTAGATTCAAGCACTTGTTTAAGCCAGGCAATGAACATCTCATCGAGGCCTTCCAGGCAGAGGTAGATAAGCGTTGGGAAGAACTGCTGTTCCTTTGCCAGGAATGATCATACAAAAAAGGAAAAGAAACATGGAAAATGTAACAAGCAGAATGCGGATTCCCATTGAAACTTCTGCCAGACATGTACATCTGTGTAAAGAAGATTTTGAAGCACTATTTGGAAGAGGGGCCAGACCTACCCCGAAGAAATATTTGAGCCAGCCGGGACAGTATCTTTCCGAAGAGCGGGTGACCATCGTAGGTCCAAAGGGTACCTTTGAAAATGTAGGTGTGCTGGGACCCCTTCGGAAAAGTTCTCAGGTGGAAGTATCTCAGACCGATGCCAGAAAACTGGGGATCCCGGGAGTGATTCGCCAGTCCGGTGATATTACAGATACACCAGGTTGTATGTTACGGGCAGGAGAGCGGCAGGTGACCCTCTCAGAAGGGGTGATCGTGGCAAAGCGGCACATTCATATGACACCTACAGATGCCATCCGCTTTCAAGTGCATGACAACGACATTGTCTGCGTGGTGGCAAAAAGCTATGAGCGCTATCTGATCTTTGCGGATGTGGTGGTGCGGATTGATAAGAGTTTCAAGCTTGCCATGCATGTGGACACAGACGAGGCCAATGCAGTGGCAGGGGATGGAGAAAATTACGGTCTGATTGTAAAACTGTTTGACTACCGCTATTTCAGCATGGATCAGTGGATGGAAGAGTTGGAGCAGGGAATTTATCGAAACCATATGGTGTTCTAGCCAATTGTAAATCAACACTTTGCATCAAAATTTGGATATAGAGCGTGTTTTTTGTTTTACAGAGGAGTTTTGCCAAAAGGAAGGTAGGAACATTTTCCAGAGACAATATGCTTATGGAAAGATGATATAAAACATGCAGAATTCTTTTCTTAATACACAGTAAAAACTGTGCAGATGATTTTAGAGTTAAAATTAGAAAGTGGAGGATTGAAGATGAGTAAGGTACCGGAAATGTTTGGAAGTATGGTGTTTAATGATGCTGTCATGCAGGAGCGGCTTCCCCAGGCTACTTATAAAGCGTTGAAAAAGACCGTTGAAAATGGTGAGGCGTTGGATATCAGCATTGCAAATGTAGTGGCCAATGCCATGAAAGACTGGGCAGTGGAAAAGGGATGTACCCATTTCACCCACTGGTTCCAGCCCATGACCGGTGTGACGGCAGAAAAGCATGACAGTTTTATTGTCCCAAGTGGTGACGGGCAGGTCATCATGGAGTTTTCAGGCAAAGAGTTGATCAAGGGAGAGCCGGACGCATCCTCTTTCCCAAGCGGTGGAATCAGAGCTACTTTTGAGGCCAGAGGATATACCACATGGGATCCTACTTCACCGGCATTTATCAAAGATGGCTCTCTTTATATTCCGACTGCATTTTGTTCTTATACAGGAGAAGTGCTGGATAAGAAGACACCGCTGCTTCGTTCCATGGAACGGTTAAGTGAGCAGGCGGTGAAAGTGCTGCATCTTCTGGGAAAGACAGATGTGAAGCGTGTGATCACAACAGTAGGTGCGGAGCAGGAATATTTCCTGATTGATAAGAGCCTGTATGAGCAGCGGGTGGATCTGAAATTGACTGGAAGAACACTGTTTGGTGCAATGGCTCCAAAGGGACAGGAACTGGATGATCACTATTTTGGCGTGATTAAGACAAGAGTTTCGGAATACATGAGAGATTTGGATGAAGAACTCTGGAAGTTGGGCGTTCTTGCCAAAACCAAGCACAATGAAGTGGCACCATCCCAGCATGAACTGGCACCTATTTTTTCCACTTCCAATATTGCAACAGACCACAATGAGCTGATGATGGAAGTGATGAAAAAGATTGCAGAAAAGCATGATCTGGTTTGTCTGCTCCATGAAAAGCCCTTTGCCGGAGTGAATGGTTCCGGAAAGCATGACAACTGGTCCATCACCACTGATACAGGGGAGAATCTCTTAAGTCCCGGCAGTCATCCGGAAGACAACTTACAGTTCCAGCTGTTCCTTGCGGCCATTGTGAAAGCGGTCCATGAATATCAGGATCTGCTGCGCATTACAGTGGCTTCCGCAGGAAATGATCATCGTTTGGGTGCCAATGAGGCACCACCTGCCATCATTTCCATGTATTTGGGGGATGATCTGGGTGCTTTGGTACAGTCTATCATTGACGGCGTTTCATACAAGAGTGAAGGAAAGACAAAGATGTACACCGGCGTGGATGTACTTGCGGATTTCAAGAAGGATACGTCTGACAGAAACAGAACCTCTCCATTTGCATTTACAGGCAATAAATTTGAATTCCGTGCACTGGGATCCGCATTGAATATTGCGTGTCCAAATTATATGCTGAATACAATGGTTGCGGAAGAGCTGTGTCAGTTTTATGAAGAGTTGAAAGACGTTTCAGAAACAGACCGGATGGATGCAGTGAAAGCATTGATCAAGAAAACATTCACAGACCATCAGAATATTATCTTCAATGGGGACAATTATTCAGAAGAATGGATGAAAGAGGCGGAAAGAAGAGGGTTATACAATTTTCATTCTCTTCCGGAAGCATACAGCCATTTTATGGATCAGAAGAATGTGGAGTTGTTTGTGAAGCACAACATTATGTCAGAGCAGGAATTCCGGGCACGGTATGAGATCAATCTGAGTGAATACAACAACCAAATGAACATTGAAGCCTGCACTATGATTGAGATGGCCAAGAAAAATATTACACCTGCTGTGACCGCATTTGTGAAAGAATTGACCGATGCGGCTCTGGCGAAAAAGGCACTTTCCGCATCGATTCCCACATCTGTAGAGGAAAACCTAATCACCGGTCTTTCCAATCAGCTGGTTGCTTTCTGTGAAAAGACTGCCGAACTGGAAGAGGCAGTGGAGCAGGCCTCCAGGCTGGAAGACAATCTGGAACGGGCATATTACAGCAGAGTGCACATTTTTGAGAAGATGCAGGAGCTGAGAAAAATCGGAGACAGTATGGAAAAGGAGACAGCCGCAAAGTATTGGCCATATCCTTCCTATACCGACCTGCTTTTCGGAGTATAAAAGAATCCCCTTTCACACATGATGGTTTGTGTGAAAGGGGATTTTGCTATTCCACTTTTTTATATGTGTTCTATCCAAAACGACTTATTGTGGTTTTGGAAACCATGTGTTATAATGAAAGGACTGAAATGAAAATTCATTTGAAATGAGTAACTGTGAAGATATGGAACAGTTACTGAAATGATCAAAATATATGGGTTTCAGAATGGAGGAATAAACGATGTTTCATATTATCAGTGACAGTGCCTGTGATCTGGCAGATGCATATATTCAGGAACATGACGTGACCTTGGTGCCGCTATATGTAACAGTGGACGGGGTTCATTACCTGAAAGACAGAGTAGAGATGAAGGAACGGGAGTTGTATCGTCTGATGGTGGAGGAGCATGTGTATCCCAAGACTTCTCTGGCATCGGTGGAGGATTTTGCGGATGTATGCAGACCTTTTGTAGCGGCAGGGGAACCTGTGGTGATGATGACCATATCCACCCATCTCAGTGGCTGCTATAATTCTGCCCGTATGGCGAAAGAGGTGCTGTTAGAAGAGTATCCGGATGCACAGATTGCGGTCATTGATTCTTTGCAGAATACAGTAGAACAGGGTTTGTATGTGAATGAAGCGGTGCGGATGAGGGATGATGGAGTGCCATTTGATGTGGCAGTGGAGAAGCTGTTGAAAATGCGCAGCATGTCCAGAATCTTCTTTACAATTGGTTCTCTGGAATATATGAAGAAAAATGGTAGAATCGGCAAGCTGGCGGTGCTGGCAGGGGATAAGCTGGGCATTCGTCCCATTATTGTGCTAAACAATGGGGAAGTGACATTGGGTGGAGTGGCACGTACCAGAAAGAAGTCTGTGGCACTTGCCCTGCAAAGCTGTAAAAAGTTCTTCGGGGACAATCACCTGAACAAGGAGGATTATACATTTTGTGTAGGATATGGATATGATGTGGAGGAGGGCAAAGCTTTTATTCAGACAGTGGAGCAGGAACTGGGCGTGACCTGTGTTCATATTGGTGACCAGATCGGCATCGCGTCTGCGGTACACACCGGATCCTATCCTCTTGGCATTGGAGTGATGCCCAAGTATGAAATTGTATAAAAGACGGTATTTTTGTGCATACTAAACCTGCATGGATTGAAACATGGATTGTAACTGTTTAGGAGTCACTCAAATGGAGGAATGGTATGGCAAGAGAAGATACAGTTAGATTGTTGCGAGAATGCAATGCAGGGGTGAAGACCGGCTGTAACAGCATAGAGCGTGTCATGAAACAGGTGAAAAATCAAAAGTTCAAGATGATTCTGAAGGATTCCCTGCAAAAACATAAGGAAGTGGGAAACCGTGCCAATCTATTGCTGAATCAGGATGGCAGTGAGGAGAAAGACCCTCACCCTTGTGCACGGTTGATGAGCAAATGTAAGATTGAGATGAAAATGCGGATGATGCCGGGGGATTCTACCGCGGCGGCATTGATTCACGATGGCTGCAATATGGGCATTCGTTCCATCTGTAAATATTTGAATCAGTATCCTACTGCGGATGGGGAAGCAAAAAAACTGGCAGAAAGTCTGATTGAGATTGAGACGAAGCTTTTGTTTGAACTTCGACCCTATTTATAAAACACAAAGACCCTCACGGAACCGTGAGGGCCTTTGCGGCAACAAGGAAAAAACAAACAAATTTATTATAATTTCCAAATATCAGTATTGTACTGGGCGATGGTACGGTCGGAAGAGAAGAATCCGGCCTTGGCGATGTTTACAAGCATCTTCTTTGCCCAAGTCTTTCTGTCTGCATAGTCTTCTAACATCTGATCCTTTACGGCAGCATAACCGTTGAAGTCTAACAAGGTCATGAACCAGTCTTTGTTGACCAGTTCGTTGTGCAGACGGAACAGGTTTTCTTCATGACCCAGAGCCAGCAGAGCATCGCTGACGATGAAGTCTACACACTCTTTGATACGGGCATCAGACTCATAAATGCTTCTTGCATTGTAGTCACCCTTTGCATAATGTTCGATGACAGCATCACTGCTTTCACCAAAGATATAGATGTTTTCCTGACCTACCAGTTCGCAGATTTCTACGTTGGCGCCATCCATAGTACCCAGAGTCAGCGCACCATTTAACATAAACTTCATGTTACCGGTACCGGAAGCTTCTTTAGAAGCCAGGGAAATCTGTTCGGAAATATCGCAGGCAGGAATCAGTTTTTCAGCTGCGCTGACATTGTAATTCTCTACCATAACAAGCTTTATGTAAGGAGCCACTTCCGGATCGTTTGCGATCAGCTGCTGCAATGTGAGCAGTAAGTGGATGATATCCTTTGCAATGACATAAGCAGGAGCAGCCTTTGCACCAAAGATAAAGGTGATGGGGGTAGAAGGACGATTGCCACGCTTGATGTCTAAATATTTATAAATAATGTACAGCGCATTTAACTGCTGTCTCTTATACTCATGGAGACGCTTTACCTGAATATCGAAGATACTGTTCTCATCAATTTCCACACCGGTATTGGACAGGATGAACTTCTTGCATACCTTCTTGGCATCAGTCTTAATCTGTAACAGCTTCTCTAATACTTCATCAGATTCCTGATCTCTGTATAACAACAGCTTTTCTAACTCAGCTGCATCTTTCTTATATCCATCTCCAATGAGAGAAGTGATCAGGTCTGCCAGACCGTGGTTGCAGTGCAGTAACCATCTTCTGAAAGTGATACCGTTGGTCTTGTTATTGAACTTCTCCGGATAGATCTCATAGAATGCCTTTAATTCGGAATTCTTCAAAATATCGGTATGCAGTGCGGCAACACCGTTGATGGAGAAACCATAGTGAATATCCATGTGTGCCATGTGAATCACATCGTTCTTGTCGATGATGGCCACATTTTCCTGTGGATACTGGGCCTTAATGCGAGCATCTAACTGGCGGATAATTGGTACCAGATGTGGAACCACTTCGTTTAAGTAGTGACTTGGCCATTTCTCCAATGCTTCTGCCAGAATGGTATGATTGGTATACGCACATACATGAGATACGATCTGACATGCTTCTTCAAATGCGATGCCTCTTTCTGTCAACAGGCGGATGAATTCTGGGATGATCATACTTGGGTGGGTATCGTTGATCTGTACCACTGCATAATCTGCCAGGTCGTGCAGGTTAGAACCCTTTGCAATTGCTTCATCCAAAATCAGCTGTGCTGCGTTGCTGACCATGAAATACTGCTGGTAAATACGCAGTTTCTGACCATCGCTGTCACTGTCATCCGGATATAAGAACAGGGTCAGGTTGTGCAGGATATCCTTTTTGTTAAAGGAAATGCCATCCTCTACCATATTTTCATCTACTGCCTCGAAATCGAAGAGACGCAGACGGATGGACTTGTTGTCGTAACCGGCTACATCAATGTCATACAGTTTGGACTGTAAAGAAAATCCCTTGAATGGTACAGTGTAGGAAACGGTAGTTGGATTGAGCCAGCAATTTTCAGCAGTGATCCATGGGTTTGGAGTTTCACGCTGTAAGTTGTCTTGGAATTTCTGCTTAAACAGACCTAAGTGGTAATTCAGACCGATACCGTCTCCAGGCAGTCCCAGAGTGGCGATGGAATCCAGAAAACAAGCAGCCAGTCTTCCAAGACCGCCATTTCCCAGAGATGGCTCTAATTCTACCTCTTCAATTTCAGCAAGAGATTTTCCGTTTGCGTTCAGATATGCGGCAATCTCGTCATAAATGCCTAAATTGATCAAGTTGTTGGAAAGCAGTTTTCCAATCAGGAACTCAGCAGAGATATAATAGATTTTCTTCTTGCCCTCCTGATAGCCTTTGTCTTGTAACAGACCTTTGGTGTAGGTCAGCAGTGCAGCATACAACTCTTCGTTGCTACAGGCTGCACAATCCTTGTGGAATAAAGATTCAATTGTATTTGCGAAAGATTTCATTTCATTACCTCCTGTATATTCGCCATAGCCTTGTGATTAGAGAATATCATGTATGGCACAGATAAAATATAACAAACATGTTCTTTTTTGTTACAATTTTGAGAAAAACCGATTAAGTTTTGGAAACAAATTAAACAAAATTGAGATTACAATCCAGACTGCTCTAACCATTCGGAATGTTCTCCACTGGCTCTCTTAAATTTATATGGAGAGATATGGTTTGCTTCCTGAAACTTTTTAATGAAGTAACTGGTACTGTTAAAACCAACCTGTAATGCAATTTCTGTGACAGAATTATCCGTGTAAAGAAGAAGTGATTTGGCTTGCTCCAAACGGTAATCATTGATATACGAGATCAAGGTCTTGCCAGTATACTGCTTGAAAATTTTCATAAAATAGCTTTCACTGTAATTGGTACGTGCAGTCAGCTCTTCTGCCCGCAAAGGTTCCTGATAGTGTTGGCTGATATAGTCCAGTACATCACGAATGACCAGCAGGTTTTTGGTCTGTTCCGGTGTAGAAGGGATGATATAGTTATCAGTCATCATCTCATAGAACAAGGAATAGAACAGAGACTTTAACAGCACATAATAGTATGGCTCCTTCAAACTGTAGCAGTTATAAATCTGAGTAAACAGACCACAGATCTGTCCATAATGCAAATCAGCCGGAGTGATCAGCGGAGTAATGCCCAGCCGGTTTTCCATCAGAGGGGCAACGACTCGTTCCTGAAAACGGTCGCCTGCCTGTCCCAGCAGGAAATTAGGATGGAACACAATGCTCTTATAATAGAGGGTATTCATCACATCCGTCTTGATGTTGTGTACTACGTTACAGTTGATAAACAGCAGATCTCCCTTTTTAATGCGGAAGGTTTCTGCATTTAGACGGGCAAAACCGCTTCCTTTTTCTATATAGATAATCTCCATCTCCTCATGCCAGTGGGTATAAAGAGAGTGGTAAATGACACAATTGTCCATGTAAGTTTCGATGGGCAATTCAAAAGAACCATGTGTGCTGCGTTCCTTTAAAGTTTCATCTACTTCCACTGCCTGTTCGATACTGGTAATCTTATTGATAATACTCATAAAAATACTCCATTCCGCCGCTAAAATAGAGGCACAAACTAGATTAAAAACACATCGCTGATATTGGAAAGTTCAATACAATGCTCCGGAAGGGATCTGGTTCTTACAGGAGACTGTTCGGTACAGATATACATACTATCTAGTCCAACAGCTGCAGCACCATGGCAATCTGCAATGTCATCATTACCGATCATGACAGAACAGGCTGGATCCAGTTTATATTGTGTCAATAACATTTCATAAAAATATGGGTCAGGTTTTTTATGCCCTGCCTCAGAGGATAATAAAATCCCATTAAAATATGGAGTTAATTTTAAAGAAATCAATTCAGGGCGAGTGAAAAGTTTCTGTGCATTGGATAAAAGATAAACTTGTTTGCCGGCATACCGTAATTTTTGCAACAATTCTGTGACACCTTCAAAAAGTCTGAGTTTTTCTAATGAAACGCTGCGAAAGAACATGGCCGTACGAGCGACTAACTGCTCTGACGCAGAAATCCCCTTTTGTTCGAAGAGTTTATGAAAAATAACTGAGATATCAATCTCAGCGGCTCCATTCGGAGCAGTAGATGAGAAAATAACCGCCTGCGTCTGTGCCTCCTCTTCACGAATCAAATCCTGATAACGTGTATGCAGTTCTGCAGGGGTATAATGCGCTCCCTGCATTGCCATAAAGTAAGCTAACTTTTCCCAGAGAAGAGGCTGTTCTTCATCTGTGTGAATATCGGCCAGAGTACCGTATAAGTCAAAAATATAATTCTGATACATAGAAAAAATTCCTTTCATAGACGATTGGGCGAGGAATTTGTTCATATTACAGATGAGACTTATTTGTTTTGAACTATTTTATCATTAGAAAGTCCATTCTGCAACCCTTTTTATAAGATTGTTATATTTTTGTGGAAATATATGAAATGAAATTTATTTTTTTTAGACAAACCGTTGAATCTTTTTTAATCAAAACAGGTATGTGAAAGCAATTATGAATAAAAGAATTGAGTGTTTTTTCAAAAACATATAATTATGAAAATAAAATTTTGCAATTATAAGTAAAGATTCACATAAACTTCTTGACATAGCTTCAAATCCTTTATAAACTGTTAAAAATGGAATAATTTTCTGATACTCTGGGGGTGTCAATTTTTTCAATCCAGAGCTATAATAAATATGGAATATTTGCACAGAAGGGGAATTGGAATGTATACGTATTTGATTGTAGATGACGAATTGATCGAACGAAAAGGTTTATGTATGCTGTTAAAAAAGGTAGATAAAAATGGTACGATCCTACAGGCCGCAAACGGTGAAGATGCACTGGCGGTATTGGAAGAGAACCAGGTGGATGTGCTCATGACAGATATCAATATGCCTTTTATGGACGGAATGGGACTGTTGGAGCAGGTACACAAAAAATATCCGGAGATGGCATCTATTATCTTTAGCGGGTACGATGATTTTGGTTATGCAAAAAAAGCCATTTCTTATGGTGTATCGGAATATATATTGAAGCCAGTGAATCCGGAAGAATTTGAAAAGGCAGTTCGGAATATTTTGGCAGAATTGGAACAGTCCAGACAGGAGGAACGGCGCAAGGATGAAAGCATAGACTTTATCAAGGAACATCTGCTGTATCTAATGGTCAACGGACAGTCCAAAGCTTCATTGCAGGAGAAAGCAATGGATCTTATTGATCTGAATTTTGTTGATGGGTATCAGCGGATGCTGTTGTTGGAATGTAACGGCAATTTCTTTGAGCAGATGGACGAAACCATATTAAAAGGCATGAGGAAAGTACTGGGAATTTCTTTTCAGTATTTGAATCTGAATCCGGAACAGGCACTTTTGTTTTTTACAGAGGAGCCGACAAAAGAGTGGGCAACTGTGGGAGAACAGCTGGTGGCATATTTTTTGCTGGAATGTGGACAGACTTGTTTTGTTTCTGTCTCTGCGGATATGCAAACCTATCCTATGGAGATTACAGAGCATTTTGCATTGGTAGAAAAGCAGATGGAAGAAAAATTTTATGCTGTGGATAAGCATGTATTTCTGCCATTTCAACAGCAGGAAACCTATGAGGATACCCAGGAAGATGCAGAACGTCTCATTGGACAGATTCAGTTGGATATCAAGCATCGGGATATGGAGAACTTACAGGAGCATTTTCAGCTGTTTTGTGACCGGTATCAGTTCCAGAAGAATTTTTCTCAGATTTACATTAAATTTATGTTTTCTAATCTGTTAAAGGAGATTTATAGTCATCTAACGGATACAGATGAGAAATTGTTGAACCGTGCCATTGATCGATTGTATCATTGTAATGATATGCAAAGTATGATTGTCATCCTGCAAACATCCATTGATAAGCTCCAGTTGCAGATGGAAAATTCCTGTGGAACAAAACGCAGGGAAGTAGAGATGGTACAGCAGATTGTGAAGAAGAAATATTCTGACAGTGGGTTAGGGGTAGATCAGCTGGCAATGGAAGTGAATATGACACCCAATTATCTCAGCAGCCTGTTTAAAAAAGAAACAGGGGAGAATCTCAGTACATACTTGAAACGTTTTCGAATGGAACGTGCCAAAGAGCTTCTTTCTGATACCAATAAAAAAATTGGCGATATTTGTGTAGAATGTGGATTTGTCAATGTATCTTATTTTTGTCAAAGTTTCAGAGAAACATTTGGGGTAAGTCCGAAGAAGTACAGAGAGCAGGGGGAATAAATGGGTTTTTTTGACAATCTTCAGATGAGTAAGAAACTGATTTTTATTTATTTACTGACCGGGTTGCTGCCCATTTGTATTGTATGTATCATGTTTTTTTCACAGATGACAGATGTACTGCAACAACGAGAGATCAATAATTTGGCAGTTACCTTTGAAAGAGAGGCAGAATCTCTGGATACAGAATTAAGACTGCGTACCAGAATGTCTGATTATATTGCGTTCAATCGTACGGTGGGGATTATTTTGGATGATATGGATCAAAACAACTTTGATATGTATCAACGGCTTGTAAAGGAGTTTGATCCAATGATGGATTCTGTGAAATATTTTTACACAGACATCACTCAGGTCAGTATATATATGAAACGTGACATTATTTCACATGGCAATTATCTGTTGCCTTATGCGGATATTGCAGAGGAACCCTGGGCAGAACTGGAAAACGATGGCATTAAATGGTATGCAGATCAGGAAAATAGAAAAATTTTGTTGATTCGCAGTATGCCTTTGATGGACGAGGGTGGTTTGTTGTATGTTTCCATGGATTATGATCGGCTGTTGCGGAAACTGAAACTGGCAAATGTAGGTAGTTATTCTGTTTTTATATATGAAGGAGATACGCCCATTTATGAATATATGGCAGGAACGTCAGGGGGGCAGATTGGATTTGCACAGTTTCAGGAAATCAAAGAGGAGCAGGAGGATTCCTTTGTGGTATTGGAGCATCCTTTGGCACAGACACAGTACCAATGGACCATTGGCTGTGTGATGTCTAAGGATCAGATGACCAGTCCATTGGATACGTTATTGAAACAGATATTGCTTATTTGGGGATTGTGTGTTGCGTTGTCTCTGGGGGCATTGCTTTATTTGGCAAAAAATATATCGGTACGAGTGAAGTATTTGGATAACTGCATGAAAACAGTAGAAAGCGGAAATCTGGATATACAGATCAGTGACACCCGCAAGGACGAGATTGGAGATCTGGCAAGAGGATTTCAACATATGGTAACAGAACTGCGCAGACTAATCAGGGAGGTATATGAAAGTCAGATTGCCCAGAAAAAGTATGAGATGACAGCCCTTCGGGCACAAATCAACCCCCACTTTTTATATAATTCTCTGTCATTAATCAACTGGAAAGCGTTGGAAATCGGGGCAGAGGACATCAGCAAAGCCACATTGGAATTATCCAGGTATTACAGAACATCGTTGAACAAAGGAAAAAATGTGATGCCCATACGGGAGGAGTTGGACAATGTCAAAGCATATTTGGAAATTCAGGAAATGTTCCATGATTACAGCTTTGATGTGGAGATTGCGGTTGCGCCGGACATCATGGAGTATGAAACTTTGAATCTGGTACTGCAGCCTCTGGCAGAAAACGCCATTCATCATGGAATCGACCAGTTACGGGACAGAAAAGGGGTCATCACCATTACAGGCAGCAAAGAAGGACAGGAGATTGTATTAAAAGTAACGGATAATGGCAATGGGATGAGTCAGGAAAAGGCAGAAAGTATTTTACAAAATACAAGTCCTGGTTATGGTGTCAAGAATGTACACTCTAGAATTCAATTGCAGTATGGAGAGTCTTATGGATTGATCATAAATAGTGTGGAGGGAACAGGAACGGAAATACAGGTGCATTTTCCTGTAGTAGAACAATCATAAGGAGTGTATCAACAAAAAGAACATCGTGATGGGAAAGGAAAAGGGAGAAAAGCATGAAGCAGAAGAGAATGGCAGTTCTGTTTTTGGTGACATGTATGTTGGCGGGATGCGATTACAATGAACGGGTGGGAATAGAGGAAACTATGACAGAACCGGTGACAGAAACCAACGATATGTCTGCGCAGTGGAAGGAAGCGTCTACCACACCATTTGGCAGGTATCCGCAGACTGTGACTTATACGCTGGCGAAGGAGATTACAGAAGACAATTCTAAGCTTCCATTGGGAGAAAGTTATGAGGACAATGCATATACCAGACTGATTCGGGAGGTAATCAATGCCCAGAATCAGGATGTTTATGAGAACAGTGGTGACAGTTATTACAATGGTGTTTATATGATGGTGACCAGTGGTGAGATTGCAGACGTGATGGTGGTCAGTGAAGAGATTATGTATCAGATGCAGGAAAAAGGGATGCTGGAGGATTTGACAGACGCGTATGCCCAGTGTGCCAGCGAGAAGATCAAGGAAATCTATGAGAGTTACGGTGGTGAGATTTTTGGTAACTGTACCTTTGGCAAACGAATCATGGCGGTGCCGGAGACCAATATTTCCAATGGTCCTAACTTGTGCTGGGTGCGCAAGGATTACCTGGATAAACTTGGATTGGATATACCACAGACGTTGGCTGATGTAGAGGCAGTAGCGGCTGCTTTTGTGGAACAGAATGTAGGTTGTACAGAGACAGAACCTAATATCGGTATTGCCTGTAATGCAGGTCTTACCGGCAGCTCCGGTACCGCATCTGAGTTTACCATGGATCTGGAGTTTGCGGCATTTTCTGCTTATCCACAGATGTGGATTGAAAAAGAGGATGGAAATGTGTGGTATGGTTCCATACAGCCGGAGGCAAGAGATGCATTGCTTCATCTTCATGAATTGTATGAAAATGGGGTATTGGATCCGGATTTTCTCATACGGACACAGGAGGATATTGCGGATCTGATCATAAAGGGACGCTGCGGGATTTTCTTTGCGCCATGGTGGGCACCAAATAATCCCCTTTGGAAATGCAGGGAGGTAGATGCAAATGCAGACTGGGTTCCCTGTCTCATCGACAATACAGGGGTGAATGCCACCCGATTTGGTACTCAGAAAATGACTGGAAATTATGTGGTAGTCAGAAAGGGATATGAACATCCAGAAATTGTGTTTAAGATCATATCGGTGATGTTTGATTACATGCGGTATTCCTATGATGATCCGGAGGGAGAGTTTGAACTGTATTACAGGCAGAATGTGGATCCCACGGCAAGACCTCTTTCCATTAATGTGGATTATAATCAGGCATTGAACATTTGTTATGAAAATCTGTGCGGTGTACTGAATGGGGAAATACCGGCCAGTGAATTGGAGTTACTGGAGCGTTCTTACTATCAGGTATGTGAGCAGTACCTGGAAAATCCACAGCAGGCCACAGCGGAGAGCTGGAGCGGTTATGCGTCCAGGATTGCTGCCTGTTCTCTGCTCAGTGAAGGAAACATCATTCAACAAGTCTGTCTGTTTCCCAGAATTCCAAGTGATTTGATGATGGAGTGGTATGCGCTGGAGGATTTGGAACAGGAAGTGTATCTGAGGATCATTCGTGGAGAGGTAGGCATTGAGGCCTTTGATGATTTTGTGGAGCAATGGAAGGAGAAAGGGGGCACCCAAATAGAAGCAAAGTTGGAAAATGTAAAGGACAAACAGCTTGAAGAGTAAGGAAGAACGTACAGAAACGGCATAAGAAAAAGCAGGTTGATATAAGATGAATTGCCATATCAACCTGCTTTTTTTGTAAAAAAGTAATCAAAAATTTGTAGATTCCAACTGGATTTTATTGAAGATTTATAGAAAATCCACAGGAATCAAAGTTTTTTGATATTTTCATTTCTGAAATCGGCTGATATAATAAAGATACAAGAACGGAACACCACAAAGTAGTTCTTCATCTAATAGGGCGAGGATTACATGAGAGACTGGATTGTGGCAGACCGGAGGAGTAAAAGGAGGATACTATGAAAAGAAAAGTAATTTCTATGATGATGGTTGCTGCTATGGCAGCAGGTTTGTTTGCAGGATGTGGTAACTCTGATAATACACCAGCAGACACAAAGGCTGAAACAAAATCTGCAGAGACAAAGGCAACAAAGGCAACAGAGGCAGATACAAACGCTGCAGACACAAACGCAACTGATGAAGACGTCATTTCCGCAACATTAACTGTATGGTCTCCATCTGAGGATCAGGCAGAGGATCAGGGCGCATGGTTACAGACAATGTGTGAGAAGTTCAATGAAGAGCATCCAGAATGGGATGTGACCTTCGAGTATGGTGTTTGTGCAGAAGGTGATGCAAAGAGTACTGTTACACAGGATGTAGACGGTGCAGCAGATGTGTACATGTTCGCAAATGACAACCTGACCGCTCTGGTAGCATCTAATGGTATTGCAAAGCTGGGTGGTTCCGCAGAAGAAGCAGTACAGTCTACCAACTCAGATGCAATCATTGATTCCGTATCTTTAGATGGCGCACTGTATGGTGTTCCATTTACCACCAATACATGGTTTATGTATTATGATAAGTCTGTATTCAGTGAAGATGACATCAAGAATCTGGATACTATGTTAGAGAAGGGTGTAGTTTCCTTCCCATTGACCAATTCCTGGTACATCGCTTCTTTCTATGTAGCAAACGGTTGTACCTTGTTTGGTGAAGATGGCACAGATGAGGAAGCTGGTGTAGATTTCTCCGGTGACAAGGCTGTAGCAGTAACCGATTATCTGGTTGACTTGTATGCAAACTCCAACTTCGTACTGGATTCTGACGGAGCTGGTATCTCTGGTCTGCGTGATGGTTCCATCAATGCAATCTTCTCTGGTTCTTGGGATGCAAGTGCAGTACAGGAAGCACTGGGTGATAACTATGGTGTGGCACAGTTGCCAACCATTACCATTGATGGTGAAGAAAAGCAGCTGAAATCTTTTGCAGGTTCTAAGGCAATTGGTGTAAACCCAACTACCGAGTATCCACAGATTGCAGTTGCACTGGCAAGCTACTTAGGTGGTGCGGAAGCACAGAAAGCTCACTATGAGTTAAGAAGTGTAGTTCCTTGTAATACAGAACTGTTAGAGGATGAAGTAATTGGTTCAGATGAACTGGTAATTGCACAGAACGATACATTCTCCAACACCTCTATCATCCAGCCATTCGTATCTAAGATGGATCAGTACTGGAGTCCAGCTGAGAACATGGGTAAGGCAATTGTAAACGGTGAAGTAACACATGAAAACGCAGCTGAAATGACAGAGAATTTCAACGATAGCATTAACACCGCTGTAGTAGAGTAATACCGACATTGTCTGGCTGAAAAGAATACGATAGCATGAACCTTACGGGCATTGTCTAGCATCTCATGCAGTTGCATAAACGCAGACAATGCCCGTATTTTAAGAAAGGAAAACATATGGCAATCTTTCAAAAAAAAGCTTCAGATTTTGCCACACCTTATATAGTAAGTAATGCTGTATCAAAGGGAAATCCCATTACAAAATTTTCCATGCTGATTATGGGTCTTGGCTGTCTTGCACATAAGCAGATCATCAAAGGACTGATTTATCTGGCAATTGAAGTTGGTTATATCTGGTTTATGATTCAAAGTGGAATCGGAAATTTGCAGCACCTGATCACACTTGGCGGAAGCACCCAGGAAGAAGTATGGAATGAAGCCAAAGGGGTATATGAGTATGTGAACGGTGATATGACCATATTATTCCTTTTGTATGGTGTGGGAACCATATTTCTGACCATAGCATTTATTATTGCATGGCGTGCAAATTTAAAGTGTGCATATAAGAATGAGTGTGATGCAAGAGATGGACGTGAGATCAACAGCTTCAGAAAAGATCTGAAGGCACTGCTTGATACAAATCTGCATTACAGTCTGATGACAGCACCAATTTTGGGTATTATCATCTTTACGATCCTTCCATTGGTGTTTATGATCTGTATGGCATTTACAACCTACAGTAAAGTCAATGACAACCTGACACTGTTTAACTGGGCTGGTTTGAAAAACTTTGTGACCGTACTTGGTTTAGGCAATTCTATTGGTAAGACTTTCTGGTCTGTACTGGGATGGACTATTATCTGGGCAATTTTTGCCACTTTCTCAAACTATATTCTGGGTATGATTCTTGCCATTGTCATTAACAGAAAGACCACACGGTTCAAGGGATTCTGGAGATTCTGTTTCATGCTTTCTGCAGCAATTCCACAGTTCGTATCTTTGTTGTTAATGCGTACTATGTTAAAGGACAATGGTCTGATCAATGTGCTGTTGCAGAATGCAGGATTGATTAACAGTCCACTTCCGTTTTTGACCAATGCCACATGGGCGAGGGTGATTGTCATTGTTATCAATGTATGGATTGGTGTTCCATTTACCATGCTGCAGGTAACTGGTATTTTACAGAATATTCCTACAGAATTATATGAGGCAGCTCGAGTGGATGGAGCCAATGCAGTGACCATCTTCTTTAAGATCACGCTGCCATATATGTTGTTTGTAACAACACCATACCTGATTACCACATTTACCGGTAATATCAATAACTTTAATGTCATTTACCTGTTGACAGGTGCGCGCCTACTCCGGTTGGCTCTACTGCCGGAAAGACAGACCTTCTGGTTACATGGTTGTATAAGTTGACCATTGACTTGCAGTACTACAATGTAGGTGCAGTTGTAGGTATTTTGACATTCATAATTCTAGCTATTGTATCCCTGGTTACATATCGTAACACCGGATCTTATAAGAATGAGGAGGGATTCCAATAATGGCAAAAGAAAAGAAAACAAAATCTATGAGGACACAGAAGATTATTTCCGATACTGTTGTCCATGTTGTATTAGCGATACTGGCATTTGTCTGGGTCGTCCCCATTGCCTGGATTATCCTCCTGAGTTTCAGTAACCAGAAGGGCTCCTATGTTACCAGTTTTTTCCCGAAGGGATATACCTTGGATAACTATAGACGTTTGTTTACCGATACCTCAATCTTGAACTTTCCACAGATGTTCTTGAATACGTTGATCATTGCAATCTTTACTTGCCTGATCTCCACATTCTTTGTACTGTCTGTGTCATACTGTATGTCCAGACTGCGCTTTAAAAAGTTGGTCTGTCAGAAGGCTCTATGATTCGTGTGGCATTGATTCTGGTTTATTCCGGAGGAAGCGGTGCAGGATTCTATATTGCAAAAGGATTCTTTGATACCGTACCAAAGGCACTGGATGAGGCTGCATATCTGGATGGTTGTACCAAGTTCCAGGTATTTACAAAAGTGACGATTCCGTTGAGCAAACCAATTATTGTTTACACCGTGTTGACTTCCTTCCTTGCACCATGGCTGGATTTCATCTTCGCAAAGGTTATTTGCCGTGCAAATGCACAGTATTATACAGTTGCAATCGGCCTGTGGAAGATGTTGGAAAAGGAATATATTGACAAGTGGTATACATGCTTCGCTGCCGGAGCAGTTTGTATTTCCATTCCGATTGCTATTCTGTTTGTATTTATGCAGAAATATTATACAGAGGGACTTTCCGGAGCTGTCAAAGGTTAATGATTACAGGGGGCTGTCGAAAGGCAGTCCCTTTTTGCGTAACAGAAAAATTCTGTCATCAAAGAGGGCTACGCAAAAGAGATTTTATTACATCATAAAAACAGGAGGGGAACATGCAGCAGATAATGTTAAACCGGTCTGCCTGGACTGACTTTAGAAGAGGGCAGGAGAAGTGTTTCCTGCTGACAAATGGTCTGGGCGGTTATGCTTCTATGACTGTCACTGGAGATACGCCTAGAATGGATCAAGGCTTACTCATTGGTGCTGTAAAGGCACCCAACAAACGTGTGAAGATGCTGGCCAATGTGAAAGAGCAGCTGATTTTAGATGGAAAGACTGTGGGACTATATACACAGGAATTTGTGAATCATACCAAGAATGCAGAAGGATTCCGGTTCTTGGAAGGGTTTTCTTTGGATGTGGTTCCTACATGGTACTACAGAGCAGATGGAGTGGAAATTGAAAAAACCCTTTTGATGCGGCAGAATTGCAATACGATTGTACTGCGGTACGTGGTTAGAGGAGACGGCAGAAGAGGAGGCACACTTCTGGTGACGCCATTGATGTGTTTTTCTCCCAAGGGAACCAGTCCTGCCAAAGATCAGAGGTTTGAGATTGATGCAACACACATCAGCAGCAATGGATTGCATTTATATTATAAGACAAATGGTACAGTAGAACTGCTGCCGGAGGAGCGGTGGGACGATCTGTACTATGAGCAGGATGCCAGAGATGGCAGATGTGCGATAGGAAGTGTGGTGTTGAATCATCGGATTCGTTTTGATGTAGCAGCAGAAGAAACAGTATGCTATCTGGTGTACAGCATGGAAGATGCCGTGGAAAAAATCACCGAAAAAACAGTGCAGCAGTGGAAAACAGAAGAAACGAAGCGCAGGGAGACTCTGATACAGCGGTGTGGAATAGAAAATCCAGCAGGACAACAGCTGGCGGTTAGTGCCACACAGTACATTGTAGAAAGGGCCTCTACAGGCGGGAAAAGCATCATTGCAGGGTATCCCTATTTTGAAGACTGGGGTAGAGATACCATGATTGCACTGCCGGGGTGTACATTGGCAACGGGAGATTTGGACAGTTGTAAGAGCATTTTGCGCACTTTTATGGCATATTGTAAAAAAGGTCTGATGCCCAATCTCTTTCCGGAGGGAGATGGGGAGCCCATGTACAATACAGTAGATGCGGCGTTGTTGTTTTTTGAAAGTGTATATGAATACTGGAAGGCATCAGATGATCTGGCATTTATCCGGGAGTCTTACCCGGTGATGGAGGAAATCATACAGTGGTATCAGAATGGAACAGAGTATCACATTGGCATGGATGCAGATGGTTTGATCCATGCAGGAGATGCACTGGAGCAGGTGACCTGGATGGATGTACGGATTGGAGAAGAACTGCCCACTCCCAGACATGGGAAACCGGTGGAAATCAATGCTTACTGGTATAATGCATTGAAAATACTGGAGGAATTTTCTGTGTTTATTGGCAAGGATGGCACTAGGTATGGGATCATGGCAGAGAAGACAAAGGAAAGTTTTTTAAAGGAATTCTGGATGGAATCGGAAGGGTATCTGAAAGATGTGATCAATGGCGGTTCAGAGGAAACACAATTTCGCTGTAATCAGGTTTTTGCATTGTCTATGTCGTATCAGATGTTGTCAAAGGAACAGGGAAGACGAATCTTACAGGCGGTCAAGGAAAAACTATATACTCCGGTTGGACTCCGCTCTCTTTCTCCAGATGATCCGGCGTTTCACCCTTGGTATGGGGGCAGTCAGCCAGAGCGGGATCGTGCCTACCATCAGGGAACCGTATGGGCATTTCCGTTGGGAGCCTATTACAGGGCAGTGTTGACCAATGCAGAAGATATGGAGCAGGCACTTTATGAGGTACAGCGGGGGATGGAACAGTTAGAAAGCTGGCTGTATGAAGGCTGTCTGTTTCATCTGGCAGAGGTTTATGATGGCGCAGCACCGGTTTCTTCCAAAGGGTGCTATGGTCAGGCGTGGAGCGTAGGAGAATTGCTTCGGGTATACAAAGAAGTGGAGCGGATACAAAGTGAGAATACGGAAGGAAAATAGAGGGAATGAAAAAAAAGACTTTTCAAACCGAATAATATTTGGTAAACTGTAAGCAATCAAGTCCGTTATGGACGGCAGTTTGCAGAGAAGCGTTGTGAAACTGCCAAAACTGAAAATTTGAATTTAGAAGTATTGTGACTATTTGGCTGCTGTTATTTGCAAGAGGACTGGACAGTCGCGAAGAATTTTTGTAGGTTTTATGAAAAAACGCTTCGGAATGGGGGTTATTATGAAACAAACAGGTATTTTAATGCCAGTTTCTGCACTGCCATCCCGTACCGGTATCGGAGAACTGGGTGAAAGTGCATTTCGCTGGATCACACTTTTGGAGCAAAATCACATTACGATCTGGCAGATTTTACCAATGAACCCGGTTGGATACGGCAATTCTCCATACCAGCCATATTCTTCTTATGCAGGCGATGAGATGTATATCAGTCTGGAGCTGTTGCAAAAAGAAGGGCTGCTGGAAGAAGAACCGGAAGCATTCCGTCAATATGCAGACAAGATCGACTATGATGCCAGCCGGGCTTATAAGGAGCCTTATTTAAGAAAAGCATATGAGGCATTTTGCGCTGGCCATGGACAACAGGAGGCTGCCTATCAGGAATTTGCGGCACAGTCATGGGTATACGAGTACGGAGTGTTTCTTGCGCTGAAGAGGCAAAATCACAATGCATGCTGGAATGAGTGGCCGCAGACAGATAAAGAATGGCCTGAAAAGCGTACACCTTTGTCTGACGAGGTAAAAAAGGAAGCCGATTACCATGTATTCCTCCAGTATGTATTTTATAAGCAGTGGATGCAGGTCAAACAGCTGGCAAATGAAAAGGGCATCCAGATTATGGGGGATGTGCCATTTTATGTAGGTGTAGATTCCCAGGATGTGTGGGGAGGTAAGGATGATTTCCTGATCGATACAGATGGCAGACCGATCTTTATTGCCGGAGTACCACCGGATTATTTCAGCGCCACCGGACAAAGATGGGGCAACCCGATCTACAACTGGGAGCATATGACAGAAAATGGATATCAGTTTTGGGTAAATCGAATCGGTTATAGCAGCAAGTTGTTTGACATCATCCGAATCGACCATTTCCGTGCATTTGATACATATTGGAAGGTTCCGGCTACCTGCCCTACAGCAATAGAGGGAGAATGGGTTGAGGCACCTGGCTATGAAGTGCTGGATACTTTATATGCCAAGATTCCAAATGTGAATCTGGTGGCGGAGGATCTGGGCGATCTGCGTCCGGAAGTGCTGGAATTAAAGGATCATTATCATTTGAAAGGAATGAAGATTCTTGTATTCGCCATTGATACCAATGGCAAATATGCATATGATAATTTCCATGATGTGGAAAATATGATCATTTACACTGGTACTCATGACAATGATACTGCAATGGAGTGGTATGGCAAATTAAGTCCTGCCAGAAAGAGAAAGGTGCGTCAGTTCTTAAAGAAGAATGGTGCCACCACAGGTTCTGTTAAGGACAGACTGTTGGCATATACGTTGGCGTGCAAGGCAGAATATGCCATCATTTCTATGCCGGATATTTTGGGACTGGGTGCGGAAGCCCATATCAACACACCAGGGACAGTAGGCAGTCCCAACTGGGAATGGCGCATGATGACATTTGATCATGCAGAGATTGAACTGGCAAAGTGCCGTCCGGCAATTCTTGCCAGAAGTAAACGGGCATAGTTCGGACAATTCCTTCATAAGATGTACAAATCCTCCGGGAGGATAGACATGAAGGAATATATTGAAGAGCGGGCCGTGGAAATTGGTCAGTACATTGTGGATTATCAGGCAACAGTCAGACAGACTGCCAGACAGTTTGGTATCAGCAAATCAACGGTGCACAAAGATCTGACAGAACGTCTGCTGACCGTGAATCCTGTGTTGGCAAGAGAAGCCAGAGTCATACTGGATATCAATAAGTCAGAACGACATATTCGGGGCGGTATGGCCACAAAAGCAAAATATGAACATAAAAGTGCATAGGGAATGAAATTTTCGGATAGGAGAAAAGTGCACTCTCTGTGAACTGTGTGAAAAAACCGAAATAAGACGAGGTGTGTCAGAATTCGGAAGGGGAGTCTTCGGGCTCCCTTTTTGTATAAAAGGAGGAAGTATGGAACAAATGGAAAAATGGTGGAAACAGGCAGTGGTGTATCAGATTTATCCCCGCAGTTTTCAGGACAGCAATGGAGATGGGATTGGTGACCTGCCCGGCATTATCCGCAGACTGGAGTATTTGCAGACACTGGGTATTGATGCCATCTGGTTGTCTCCGGTGTGCAAGTCCCCCCAGAAGGACAACGGATATGATATTTCGGATTATCAGGACATTGATCCCATGTTTGGAACTATGGAGGATATGGAACGGTTGATCACAGAGGCAAAAAAGCGTGGCATCCGCATCATTTTGGATTTGGTGCTGAATCATTCGTCTGACCAGCATGTCTGGTTTCAGGAGGCAAGGAAAAGCCGTGAAAGCCGTTACCACGACTATTATGTATGGCGGGATGGAGTAGAAGGTACACCACCAAATGACATGAAAGCTATCTTTGGCGGCTCCTGCTGGGAGTGGGTGCCGGAGGTGGGGCAGTATTATTTTCATCAGTTTGCAAAAGAACAGCCGGATCTGAACTGGGACAACCCTGCAATGCGGCAGGAAATCTATCAGATGATCCGCTGGTGGGTAGACAAAGGCATCGGTGGTTTCCGATTGGATGTCATTGACCAGATTGCCAAAGAGCCGGATCAGAAGATTACCATCAATGGCCCCAAGCTGCATACCTATATCCGGGAATTGAGCAGAGAGGCATTTTGGGGACATGATCTGATTACCGTAGGAGAAGCCTGGGGGGCAGATTGTGATCGTGCCAAATTATACAGTGCACCGGATGAGAGTGAGTTTTCCATGGTATTCCAGTTTGAGCACATCGGACTGGATCAGGAACCGGGGAAGGAAAAGTGGGATCTGTATCCATTGGACTTTGTAAAGCTGAAACAGACCTTTGCCAAATGGCAGAAGGAGTTGTATGGACAGGGCTGGAACAGCTTGTTCTGGAACAACCATGACTTGCCTCGCATCGTATCCAGATGGGGCAATGATGGGGTGTACAGAGTAGAGTCCGCCAAGATGCTGGCAATGGTACTTCACGGCATGCAGGGAACACCTTATATTTATCAGGGAGAGGAACTGGGCATGACCAATGCAGACTTCACATTGGATCAGTATCGTGATATTGAAACCCTGAATGTGTATCAGGAGCGAAAGGCTGCAGGTTACAGTGAAGCGGAAATTCTGGCCTCCATTCATGCCAAAAGCCGGGACAACGCCAGAACGCCAATGCAGTGGAGTGGGGAAGCAAATGCCGGTTTTACTACCGGTCTGCCCTGGATTGCAGTAAATCCAAATTATCAGGAAATTCATGCAGAGCAGCAGATGAAAGATGAAACTTCGATCTTTAGCTGTTATCAGAAACTGATTGCACTTCGAAAACAGTATCCGGTATTTATCTATGGGGATTTTCAATTGATGTATGAAACCCATCCGGATTTGTTTGTGTATCAGAGAACATGGAAAGGACAGAAACTGTTCGTGTATGCAAATTTTCATGGTACGGAAGTGGCAGTTCCAGAATGGCACATAGGAGATGGAACTGTCCTGATGCATAACTATTCGGATTGGAAAGAGGGGGTGCTTAGACCTTATGAGGCATATATGGTGTTGCTGTAAAAAATAAATAGTTAACTATTGGGGATCCACTATTCCGCGAGGGTTTTGCAAAGCAAAATCCTGAGTTTTGCAGGCAAAAACACAAACGACAGAGTGGATTTGGAATTTTATAGAGCGTAAATCATTCTGCGGAATTACAAGTAATACAAACTCATTCTAAGCCCGTAAAATCGGCACTATTAAGCTCTGGAAATGAAAAATCCCCGAAAATACGGGGAAAAGAAAAATCATCAAAAATGCTCGTTTTGGTAGACGATTGGTAGACGAGCATAGGAATAGTAAATTGGTAGACAACCATTAAAGTTGGTAGATAAAGCTGTTGACAGGCAAAAAATAGCGGACGATGTTTCATTGAAAGTGAAGCACCGTCCGCTGTTTTTTATAACCGAATAAGTACATTGCTTCTCAGGAATGAGGAGCATTTTTATTATCAGGAGGAATTATTATGCCTAAGCTGAAAAAGAAACTGACCGGAAATTTTACTATCATCAACAACACTGTTCTGAGGGACAAGAGAATGGGCTGTACCGAGAGAGGTGCTTATGTTACACTGGTATCTATGGCTGATGACTGGAACTTCTCGATCAGAGGTCTGGCAGCGATCATGCCCGACGGGGTTACCAAGATCTCAGGTGCGCTCAAAAGGCTGGAAGCATTAGGCTACCTTCGGAGAGAACGCCTTTATGAGAATGGCAAGATAAAAGACTGGGTGTATTATATCTATGACGAGCCGTGCGCCTGTGATACTGCTGATGACACAGATGTTGAAAACTCGGATTATTATGGTTCACAAGATACTGATTTTTCAGATACGGAAAACCTTGATACTGAAAATCAATATCAAGCAAGTGAACATCTTGAAAAGCCGCACGATTATATAATAACAAAAGAAGAAATATCAAAAAAAGAAGTATCAAGTGATCAACTATCAATCGATCAATCCCGTTCCCCACATGAAAGCAGTGTTGAAAAATGTTCTGATGATGGACAGATGGACGGATATATGCAGGAAAAAGAAATATATACCGAAGTTGTGAAGTCCAACATCGAATACGATGACTATTCTCTGTGGGCTGAGGACTCTGACGGCTATATGACCGTGGAGGAACTAGACGAGATCGTACAGATGATCGTGAGGGCGATATGCTCCCGAAAGAAAACAGAGCGTATCTGCGGACAGGAGTTTCCTCGTGAAGTCATCAAGTCGGCTATGCTCAAGGTTGACAGGATATGCCTTGAAAATGCGATAGAGCAGATAAAGCAGACCGATAATGTCCGTAACTTCGAGCGTTACCTTATCAGCACTCTGTTCAACGAAGCCAATGGCAGGAGTTTCAAGGAAAATGCAGAGACCAGAAGTGTTGATTATGCTGTTAAGCGGGATTTGGGGTTATAATACCGATTGCTCCTGAAATATTGTAGTCTCAGTATCTTGCTGCGTTAAAGCTGGAACGAAAAAACTCTGCTGTTCATCTGCATCATCATTTGGCAGTTGATTATCCGTTCCATTGATATAGTCGTCGATGTTTTCCACCGCATCTTCCTCGGAATACATAACAGGTTTATGACCTTTGGTATTCTGAAGTCTCAGAATGCCAAGAGAATACTTCATTTTTCTGTTGTAAAAGGACAGTATTGCCTCATCAAAACCAATTGATTCGATGCCTCTTTCATACTTCATCTGATTGGAGAAGATGGCGGCTTCATGCTCAAAATACAGATCGCCATAGACCATACACCAGATAGGAGTATCACGGGAACCGGATACTGTTGCAACAATCTCAATTGAATGCTGACCATTGAAAACTTAATTGATACACCGATCGGACACCCTTCCGCCATTTTCTCTCGCAGATTTCCGGTGCGTACAAGACCAGTGCCCAATGCACGAAGCAGTCGGAACAGCTTATTTGTCAAACCGCAGTCACGATCATCCATCCGTCAGAACACCTCCTTGCCTGCATTTGTCTTATCATAAAAATGTAAAGACACAAAAAATATAGTGATCATTACAGTTATTCATCATAAAACAAGGAATGCACGACCTGTTCTTGACTT
>ONWL01000088.1 GCA_900321525.1 uncultured Eubacteriales bacterium | reverse complement strand
TCCTCTACTTTTTCTTCTTCTGATACATTGCGATAAATGGTACCATAAAAACGCTCAATGGTACTTGGCCAGTCTGGAATCAGCATATCCTGTCCATTGATGATGACAATCTGATACATGTCATCATAAGGCAGACGATCGGAAATCAACTCATATCCAAGTAACGTAGGAGCCATCAACACCAGATTCATCAATTCCTGGGAAGGAATGTTGTGTGTGATATAAGGAGTCACCTCATTGATGATCCGATGGAACTGACCAAACGACAACTTTTTTGCTTTTGCAACCACTTCCTCTAATACCCGACGCTGCCGCTCCGTTCGCTCATAGTCAGAATTGCCTACATAACGAATTCTCGAAAAAGCAAGTGCCTGCGTGCCAGTCAGGTACAGGTTACCTCCCTCTTCCGGCAGATAGTCTCCGTGTTCTGTAATATCTCCCTCATCGTACATATCATCTATGTACTGATTGGCAACCCGCACTTCCTCCGGTGAAACATACATGGGAATACCACCCATAATATCAATAATGGAAATAAAACTATTGAAATTCACAGATGCATAATAGCTGATGTCAATTCCAAAATTTGCCTCAATGGTCTCTACCAGCTTGGGCGCACCTCCCAGCGCATGGGCCAAATTGATCTTATAATTTCCATAATCCGGGATGGTCACATACGTGTCGCGCATAATAGAAGTCAGCACAATCTCATGTGTATTATTGTTGATGGAAACCAGAATCATGGAATCGGAATTTCCCGCCCAGTCATAATCCACACGTTTGTCTGTGCCCACCAGTAAAATATTGGTCACATGGGAATTATACACCAACCCTTTGCTGAGATTTTCCTGTAAGGCCTGATCAATCTTCTGCTGCTCAATACTATCGATACTGCTGCCTTCCAATTCATCTGGATTCTTTTGCTCTTCTATCTCTACATGTGGATTGATGACCACCTCTACAGGGTCTTCCACATAATGCATCTTATCCAATGAAGAAAAAATATACAGATACACTGCAATGGATCCGCTGAACAAACAACACAAAACAATACAGACTGATAAAACTGCAATCTGTATCCGGCGTTTCGTCGTCTTTTTCTTCTCCTCATTGGTGAGGATTTTGATATCCATAATCGTCCTTCCTGCCGGAACTTGCTTTCTCGACATACCCTTGTGCCAAATTCCGACTGTCCGAAAAATGTTACAATAAATCAAAGCCATCTCGCATGGCTTCGCTCAATAGTTACATTATAATACAGATTTTGAATGATTTCAATCATTTTCCTCTGATTTCTATAACCAAAAACAGATGACCAAGCCGTCGAACCTGCTCATCTGCTCCTACGTCTTTTCCAATGATTACTTCATGAACTCTGAATATTCCTTCAACACCTGATTGGGTTCTCCAATTTTCACAATTTCCCCGTCATGCATCCACATCACTTTGGTACACAATTCCTTTAACATGGGAATACTGTGCGACACGATCAATACAGTACGGTTTTCATCATTGATCAGACTCTTCATTTTATTCAGACTTTTCTTTTTGAAATGCTCATCTCCTACACTGAGTACTTCATCAATCAACATGATCTCTGTCTCCAGGATTGCGGTAATAGAGAATGCCAGCTTGGAATACATACCGCTGGAATAGGTACGCACCGGCTTCTCGATAAAATCCCCCAGTTCAGAAAACTGGATGATCTCATCCATCTTTTCCCGCACATGGGCTTCGGAAAATCCCAGCAACATACCAGCCAAAATAATATTCTCTCTGCCGGAAAGATTCTTCTGAAATCCCACGCCAATGGACAAAAGAGACACGGAATGTCCCTTCAGGTCGATGCTTCCTCCGTCTGCAGAAAAGATTCCTGCAATGGCCTTGAGCATAGTGGACTTACCACTACCATTCTTCCCAATGATCCCCCAGATTTCACCTTTCTCTACAGAAAAACTCACATTTTTTACTGCATGAAACAGTTCTTTTTCATTGCGCTTTCCACGCAGTAACATTTTTTTGATGGAATATGATTTTAAGCTCTTGTAATCCACACATAAATTCTTTACTTCTATTGCATATTCACCCATTATATTATATCACCTTTACATAACTGTTTTCATTTTTGTAAATCAAACGGATACCAAACCAGGAAATGACCAGACCGATGAGAAACCAACCAATCATCCATTTATAATGAGGCAATTCCCCATACAGCAAAACCCTGCGCAAAGAAGCCAGCATCACCGCCACAGGATTCAGTTCTGTAATCCAATCTGCTACCTTGTTTCCAAAATGTGCACCAACCTTTGCATGCAGGTCATAGAAAATACCCGTCAGATAAAACATCATCCGCAAAAAGATATTCAACACATTGGCAAGGTCATCCACATATACACCAAAGTGCAATAAAAATGTACATACACCAAATGTAATCACAAAAAGTGTCAACAAAATAGGAATGATAAACAAAAACTTCCATGTAATCGGCACACCCCACACAAGAATCATGCCAAATACAATGGCAAAGGAAACCAGCATCTTAAAGCCATTCACGTATCCCTTTACCAAAATCAGCATGTATTTTGGAATATACACCTTTGATACGATCGCCTTGCTATTCTTTACACTAGACACACTGGCTTTTAACATTCTATTAAAAAAGTCCCATACCGTAATGCCAATGAAAATAAAAATCGGAAAATACTGCAGCTGAGAATCAAAAATCACGCCAAACACAAATGCATATACCAGCATAAAGCAAAATGGCTCAATAACCCACCACAACCAGTTTAAATAAGAATTTGCCACTTCTGCCTTTAACTCTGACTGTCCAGCATAAATCACATATTTTCCATACTTTTTTAAATCATTTATCATCCTTTTCATCTTTGTCTCCCATATTGACAGTTCGTCTCTCACCCATACATCAATGGTCTCTTCTTCATTCACAGGAATTTCCCAACTTCCCATGCCTGATCCTTCATAGTCAACGCTAGGTATTATATACTAGTTTTCCCTTCATTTCAACCAGTTCACTGAATTTTAATAGAAAAAAGATTTGTGCGGCATTGTGTATGCAGCTTTTTCTCCACCCGCAAGGTCTCATTCTGCTGATCGCAGTTTTTTGATAACAGAAATTTTCTGTTATCAAAAAACTGCCGCAGTACATTGTTTCACTACGACAGTTCCTCTTGTATGTCAGAGTCGTTTATTTAACTCTGTTCATAAATCTGATTCATAAATTTACTTTTCAGAAAACGATACCCCTTTCGCAACCAGTTTTCATCTTCCATATAAATCACTGGAATAGACTTCACTTTGTAACGATTCTTCACATTCTTATCCAACCACACATTAAACAATAGTTCACTGAGACGACCATACACCCTTGCCTGAAAACGTGAATAGCTACGTACCTCTGTATCAATTCGAGGTTCCAGCTTTCCCAACACCTCAAAAATCCACTGACAGTATGCATCCGATAAATCCCGGCGCATAATATACATATTGAACATATGGGCTTGTGTGCGTTTCATAACCCTCTCATAATAGGGTATATATTCCGGGTATTCCTCTTTCAACAACTGCTCCAACGCTTCAAGTGGCTCTCTGTAATGGGTATGAAGATAATGATCACGGATATTCTCAATGACATAATTTCGCTTTTTGGGTAAAATCACATCATACTGTCCCAAAAGCTTCTCCAGTTCCACATCCGTCATCACACATTCTTCTTTTTTATGAGTCTTACGATACAGCCATGATTTGACCGAATACTGTCTTCTGTAATGTGCCAGTCCCAGATACGCAGCCGGCTGGTTCTTCCAACACCAGTATAACCCTGTCAGTTCACAATAATACGGGTTTTTCCATGAAATATGATCTCCTGTATCATCCCCAATATACCCGATGTCCTGTCCCTTTTTTCTGCCAACATGCAACGGAAGATAACAGGAGTCTGATGGCATCCAGTATTTTTTATGTGTTGCAATTGCAATTTTTACCTTAGGATCCATGCAGTCCCCTCTCTCGTATTCTTACTTCCTTACTATCCTCATCAAAACAACGGACTGGTATATACACCATCTGCAATGAGACGTGCAAACGCATCCACTACAGTTGCCTTATCTTCTGCATACGTTACACCAAACCACTTATCGGTACTCTCTAACACCGCCACATCTGCCTGGTCACTCTTTAACATCTGGTCAATGATATCCGGCAGCAAATATTCTTTCTTGATATTTCCCTCTGGAATCTCCTTCAGGAACTCTACAAATTTATCCTCCAATACCCGGAAAAAACCAGGTGTCAATCCCCACATATTCATAGATACATGGCTCTTTGGATCCAATGTAACCGTTTGTTCATCCCGTACACAAGTTACCGTACCATCTGCCTGACGGCCAATTTCATGTGTTTCAATGACATCTGTCAATGTGCCATCTTCTCCCACCACACAGATACCTCTGGACACAGTACCATTGTCACTTAATGTATTCTCCAAAATGAAACCTGCCATACAGAAATCAAACTTCTCACTGGATTCATCTGCCTGTACCAGATAATCATGTACTTTTACAAATGCCTCCTTTCCATAATAATCATCTGCATTGATGACAATGAATGGTTCCTTTACAATGTCCTTACAGGAAAGGACTGCCTGACCGGTTCCCCATGGTTTGGTACGATCTGCCGGTTTCTCAAATCCTTCCGGAAGATCATCCAGTTCCTGATAAGCATATGCCACATCTACTACCTTCTCAATGCGGTTGCCGATGACTTCCTTAAAAGTCTCTTCCAAATCCTTGCGGATAATGAATACCACTTTATTAAAGCCTGCTTCCAGTGCATCATGAATGGAATAATCCATGATAATCTCTCCGTTTGGTCCTACCGGTGCCAGCTGTTTAATCCCACCACCAAAGCGACTGCCTAAACCAGCTGCCATAATTACCAATGTTGTATTTTTCATACATCCTCCTTATGATCACATCTGTGAATTTTCTTTTTTGTCCGTCCTACGCTGTTTTCTAATTTGTTTATAGTTACACCCATTTGCATTTGGGCGCAATTATCCCTCATCTCTTTCTCTTGACCATTATAGCGGATTTATTCTATCTTTTCAATTCTTTTTTTCCAAATCTGAGAATTTATTGCATTTTTTCTGAAAATCGCTTAAATGCTTTGTCTCCAAGAAATCAATAACCTCTTTCCACCCTGTCATACTTTGGCATAGGACGATACCGCACCAGTTCCTCTGTTTTGGCTCTGTTCTGGTATTCTTTGATATATTCCTGCCGCATATCCTGAGACAAATTGGTCCATTCCACAAAATCTTTCTCACAGGCCGCCATCATAGTCTGGCACTTGGGGCACCTTGCCTGTCTGCTGCCGCTGACCATTCTCACCTGTCCACAGTCCGTACAGATAAATACATACATCATATTACTCTTCTCCTTCTCTATCACTCTGTTCCATAAATCCGTTCCCGAATGCCGTGTATATTGGCTTCAAAGTCAATCCCCAGCACTTCCTGTCCATTGACCATCTCATCCCACCAGGTACCATCCATAGGAACACGATTCTGCTCCACCTCATATCCCATATAAAAAATGCTCGTTAATATCATCATGGTCATGCGATGCTCTTTCACATTTGTGGTAATCTGCGGTAAAACCTGATCCAATAATATAAGCAAAGATTTTGGACGAATATTTTTGGCATTTGCCATGACACCCTGTAAGATCTCTCGCTGCCTTTCTGTCCGCTGAAAATCCGTTCCGATATACCGGATACGGGCATAGCTGAGTGCCTGTTTTCCATTTAACAACTGGGGGCCGGTCTCTGTCAGATATCCATCGCCTTCCGCCGCACCAAGCAGAGCATTGATTTCATTCAAATATCCATTGACATAATTCCGCTCTCCCTCATCTACATCGATCACTACACCGCCCACTGCATCTACAATATCTACAAAACTGTAAAAATCCACCTTTGCATAAGAATCAATGGCCAGTTTAAAATTCTGCTCTATGGTCTGAATCAGCAAAGCTGCACCACCATATTGATAAGCCGCATTCAGCCTGTGTGCCCCATAGCCAGGAATCTCCACATAGCTATCACGCAAAATAGATGTCATAACAATCTTGTGTTTCTTGGGATTGATAGACAATACAATCATCGTATCAGAACGCTCTGTATCTCCCGAATGCCGTTCATCTGTCCCGATCAAAAGCAGATTGGTCACGCCCTGTTCATAATACACATCACTGCCACGTACATAATCCGTCTCATACGGCTGGTAATTCATCTTTGCCACATAATACCGTACCCCCGCATAGGCAATACCGAATATGACCATTTGTCAGTTTTCTACATTTTGCTTAAAATTTGCTTCTTTTTCGGCATGCTTTTCAGCAATTTTCCGCTTGGTTTC
>ONWL01000129.1 GCA_900321525.1 uncultured Eubacteriales bacterium | reverse complement strand
ACCATGGAGCGAAACTTCACTCGGTCCAATCCGGTATAAACCGGTGTCTTTCCTTCCCCTAACTGTCCTTCCATCAGGATACAGGCAGACTGGGCCATGATCTCACACAAAATCACCCCTGGCACGATAGGGTTACCTGGAAAATGTCCCTGCAGGAAAAATTCATCTCCCCGCACACGATAATGTCCCACTGCCACATCATCGATCTTTTCTACATCATCCAACAACAGCATCTGGTCTCTATGAGGCAGTATGTGCATGATCTCTTCTCTATTCATCTCGTCACCTCTTCATTCGGAATAATTCTGTGCCAAACTCTACCACCTGGCTGTTGGTGACACAGATATCAGAAATCACGCCATCCTCTTCTGCTACGATTTCATTCATCAGTTTCATTGCTTCTACAATACACAGCGTCTGTCCTTTTTTTACCCGATCTCCAATGGATACATAAGGATCTGCATTTTCCGCAGGCGCTGCATAAAAGACTCCTACCAGAGGAGACTTGACGCTGACACAATCTTTCTGTTCCTGGACTGCTGCCGGAGTAGAAGCTGTCTCCGGCACCGATGTACTGTCGGCATACCCATCGATACGCACCACTTCTTTCACCGGAGCCGGTATAGAACGCTCAAGGCGCATCACTTTATTGTCTTCTGTGATCTCCAAACCGGTCAATCCCAGTTCCTGCATCAATCTTGCATAATTTCGAATATCTGCTTCATTCATACATTATACCTTTCTAAATGCCAGACATGCATTGTGACCGCCAAATCCCAGTGAATTGGACAATGCCAGATGGATGTCTGCCTTTACTGCCTGATTGGGTACGTAGTTCAAATCGCATGCCTCGTCCTGTTCATTCAGATGAATGGTAGGAGGAATCACCCCTTCCTGCAATGCCATCAGGCATGCCAGTGCTTCTACGGCACCTGCTGCTCCTAACATATGTCCGGTCATGGATTTGGTAGAGCTGACATAAGCCCGTCTGGCTGCTTCCTCTCCCAGCGCCTGTTTGATGGCCATCGTTTCCACCTGATCATTCATCGGTGTCCCGGTACCGTGAGCATTGATGTATACTGCATCCTGTGGGGTATACCCTGCTTCTTTCATGGCATCTGCCATGGCACGGGCTCCTCCTCTTGCTTCCGGATGAGGTGCTGTCATATGATATGCATCACAAGTAGAACCATATCCGCATACTTCTCCGTAAATTTTGGCACCTCTTGCTTTGGCATGTTCATATTCTTCCAGCACCAGTGCCACTGCCCCTTCTCCAATGACAAATCCCCCTCTTCTCTTGTCAAATGGAAGAGACGCTGCATCCGGATCTGTAGATGTGGACAATGCCTGCATATTCACAAATCCAGCCAGTGCAGTAGGGGTGATGGAAGCCTCTGCCCCTCCTGTGATCACCGCATCTGCATAGCCATGGCGAATCATACGCATGGCTTCTCCGATGGCATTGGAACCGGATGCACAGGCAGTCACAGCAGGCATGGCAGTGCCACGGCAGTCATGCCGGATGGCGATCATACCCGCTGCCATATTGGCGATCATCATAGGAACAAACAAAGGAGACACCCGACGAGGACCTTTTTCCAACAGTTTGCTATGTTCCCGTTCGAATGTGCCAATGCCGCCAATGCCGGTTCCAAACCATACGCCGAACCGTTCCGGTTCTACGGTTCCTTCTATCCCACTCTCTTCCACTGCCTGCTGGGCGGCGGCTACAGCAAACTGGGTATAGCGGTCGGTACGCAATACATCATTGATTTCCAGATATTCCTTCGGATCAAATCCCTTCACTTCTGCTGCCAGCTTTGCCTTTTGGTTGTCAGCATCACACAGTGTGATGGGACCAATTCCATTTTTTCCGGCTTTCATGCCTTCCCATGTATCCTGCACGTGATTGCCCAAAGGGGTGACGGCACCCATTCCGGTGACTACAACTCTTCTATTTTCGCTCATGATTTCCTGTTCTCCTTACATGGCAATGCCGCCGTCTACCCGCAGCACTTCGCCTGTGATATAATTTGCAGACGCCAGAAATACCACTGCTTCTGCCACTTCCTTTGGGGTTCCCATCCGTCCAAGAGGCACCTGGGTCAGCAGTGAATTGTCAGACTGATCCTGGGTCATATCCGTGGCAATAAAACCCGGGGCGATGGCATTGCACCGAATTCCCTTTGATGCCAGTTCCCTTGCCACAGACTTGGTCAAACCGATGAGACCGGCTTTGGATGCCGCATAATTGCACTGTCCTGCATTACCCATCAAACCGGAGACGGAACTGATGTTGATGATACAGCCTTCCCGGTTTCTCAAAAACAACCCGGTACAGTGGCGGATCATATGAAACGCCCCCTTCAGATTGGTATCTAACACTGCATCAAAATCGGCCTCCTTCATCATGGCTGTCAAACCGTCTCTTGTGATACCTGCATTGTTCACCAGAATGTGTACCGTACCGAAATCTGCCTTGATCTGGGCCACGGTCTGCTTTACTGTTTCAAATTCTGCCACATTGCACTGATAGGCCCGGGCCTTGACCCCATAATTATCCTGACAGTTGCTGCACACCTGTTTGGCAGCAGATGCATTGCCGCTATAAATGACTGCAATGGCTGCGCCTTTTGACGCCAGTTCATAGGCGATGGCTTCCCCGATTCCACGGGATCCGCCGGTTACAATGGCCACTTTTCCTTTTAACATGTCTCTGCCTCCGTGGATTCCGTTGCATCCGCATCATGAGATGCTTCAGATGCTTCGATCTGTTTCAAATACGCTGTCATGGTATAGGCTGACACAGCCGGATCGATCTTCTGGATCATGCGGGTCAGTGTCTGACCTGGTCCGATTTCAATAAATGTATCAATCCCCTCTGCAATCATGTTCTGGATGGTAGCCTCCCACTGCACCGGATTGCAAATCTGTTTTGACAACAGTTCTACTTTATTTGCTGTATAAGGTTCTGCTGTCAGATTGGAATACAGGGGAATGGTCTCCTGCTGCAACGCTGCCTGTTTCAGTTCTTCTGCAAAGGCCTCTGCTGCCTTTTGCATGAACGGAGAATGAAACGCCCCCTTCACCTTTAGCGGAATGGCTCTCCCCCCAGCCGCTCTCACATCCCCGGAAAACTCCGGCATCCGGTCAGACAATCCTGACACAGTAACCTGTCCGGGACAATTGAAATTCACCGGATACAGATCCGAATACCGGCTGCAAAGTTCCTGCACCTGTTCTGACGACAGTTTCACCACTGCTGCCATGGATGTATCAAATTGTTCGGCTGCCTGCTGCATCAATTCCCCTCGTCTGCACACCAGGCGGAAACCGGCGGCAGGGTCCATGACACCGGCGATGGTGGCCGCCACCACTTCTCCCAAAGAAAAACCTGCCACTGCATCCGGATGGATGCCTTTGTGCAACAGGATCGATGCCCCTGCCAATTCCATGACAAACAGACATGGCTGTGTATTGTTTGTTTTCTTTAATTCTTCCTCTGTACCGGAAAAGCACTGTGCAGATGTGCCCGGACGAATTTCGTCGCACAATGCATACACTGCTGCCGCTTCCGGATACTGTCCGGCCAGTTCCTTTCCCATACCGGGATACTGGTCTCCCTGACCGGCACATACAAATGCTATTTTACCCATTTTGCTGCCTGCAGAAGGATTGGTTCTGCTTCCTCCATCACTTCTTTGATGATCTCTGCCGCCGGCTGTTCCTGTTTCACCATAGCGGCAATCTGTCCGGAAAGGAAACATCCCTTTTCGTTGTCCCCCTCCTGCACCGCCAGACGCAGTGCTCCTGTGGCAAATGCTTCTAACTCTTCATCCGGCATTCCACCATACTCTGCCTTGGCGTATGCTCTGGCAAACGGAGTCCGCAGACTGCGAACCGGATGTCCTAACCGTTTGCCGGTTACCATAGTACACAAATCCGTGGCTTTTAAAATCTTCTCCCTGTAAGCCGGATGAATGGTACATTCACAGGCACTTAAAAAACGGGTTCCCATCTGAACTCCCTGGGCTCCTAACATAAATGCCGCTGCCACCCCTCTGCCGTCTCCGATGCCGCCTGCTGCCAATATCGGCAGGGTGGTAGCGTCACAGATCTGGGGAACCAGCACCATCGTGGTCAATTCCCCCACATGACCGCCGCTTTCGCCTCCCTCTGCGATCAAAGCATCTGCCCCTAACCGGGTCATCAGCTTTGCCAACGCCACAGAGGCCACCACCGGAATCACTTTGATGCCGGCTTCTTTCCATGCTTTCATGTAATTGGCAGGATTTCCGGCTCCTGTGGTCACCACTTCTACTTTTTCTTCCACCACCAGTCTGGCAATGTCCTCTGCAAAGGGACTCTGCAGCATAATATTCACACCAATGGGCTTCTTCGTCAGAGTTCTGGCAATCTCAATCTGTTCTTTCACATAAGAAGCAGGCGCATTGCCTGCTCCGATGATGCCCAGACCGCCGCCTTCTGATACTGCCGCCGCCAGTCTGCCGTCTGCAATCCATGCCATGCCTCCCTGAAATACTGGGTAGGTGATGCCAAGGAGTTCACAAATTTCTGAACGTATCATTATGCCTGCTCCTGCTTGCTCTGGATGAACTTGTCCAGATCATCGATGGTTTCTACCTTCTGATCCAGCTCGATCTCAATGCCGATCTCGTCTTCCAGACTCATCAGTAACTCTACTGTATCCAGAGAATCAATTCCCAGCTCAGAGAACTTGCTCTCCGGCTTTACCTCTGCCACATCACAACCAGTACGTTCCGCAACAATCCGTGCAATAGACTCAAAATACATATTGAATACCTCACTTTTTTTCTCTATCTCAGCATATGACGCTGTTGATCAGATTTATTATACAAAGGGTGAGTTCCGAACAGATTCCTTCTGCGTTCAAAAAGAGGAAACTGTCATACCGCTTCCCTCTCTCATCCTTCTGACTGGAAAGTCGATCTGTCGTTCCTCTTTTTATGCTCTGATCAAGTTCCTGTTGCCAAGAACGATCTGGTCTATGTCACCGCCTGTTTCACACTACTGCCACTCCTGGCAAGATACACCGTTCTGTTTCCTACCGTTCTGGTATACCTGTTCGGATCATGCCCATTCATCCTGTTCTTTGGGAATCCGAATGCCTACCAACAAACTCTGTTCCCACAAAAACCACTGTCCGGTAGATGGTTTCAAGCGCAGCGTCACCGGTCTTTTCGTATCTGCACCACCGGATGTACACTCCATACGAATATATCCCTCTTCTGCAAACTGCGCAAAGGATTCATTAACCCGAATGGTATAAGGCGCATCTGGTGTATAATTATTTTCCGGTGTAGCACCTGCCAAATAAGACCGTGGGATATAGTCCCTGCCATCCATAAACCGATCCCGGATAAACTGTCGTTCCATAGGAGGCAGCGGTCTGGAACCTCTTAAGTAATCCAACATCCGGTAACACTCCTCATGATCTTCCGGATACACACACAACGCTGCAATCGTCAACGCCACTGTATGGGCCGGCTCCTGCAAAGCCGCTTCCGGCATCTGTTGCATCTCTTCCAGCGTCTTTGGAAGGGTTTCCCACTGAATCTGATACTCTTGTTTCATGTCAAAAACCTCCTTTTCATATCTATTTTACCAGGCAATTGCGAAACTATATCACCGAACGCCCTTCATCAAAATTTTTATTTGAAAAACACGCTCTCGCTTCGGTTCCAGGCAACGGTACTAATATTTTTTATCGTAATATGATATATTACTCAAAAAATAAAGTACCGGCATTCCACAGAGTTTTTCAAATGAAAAAATTTCTGATGTGCAGGCTGTGTTCTGTTTTGCTCAAAGAGTTTCGCAATCGCCTATCTATTTTACATAGGCAATTGCCTACACATCCGCAAACAGTTTCTTCTTCCGCTCGATCATTTCTTCTATTCTATCCATATAGTTATGAATATCCTTTACATTCTCACACCGCTCGATCCGGTCTCCAAACACCGCTTTGGTGGTGGCACCGGCTCCCAATGCCACGATGGTCTGCTTTTCCTCCATGATCAGGATGTTGTAGATCCCTGCCTTGCCCGGCTTGGCATAACCTACATTTTCCAGATTGCCGGACATATTCTTCTGCCGGTACAGATAATAAGGTTCCAATCCCAGTTTGCGGGCATACCGCTCTGCCACAGCCATCATCTCATCGGAGTTCTCCATATGATACTGGCTGTAATCTGCTTTGGCAGTATTCAGTCTGGCAGCCCGCTTCACTGCCAGAGAATGAACGGTGATGTTATCCGGTGCCAGCTCTGCAAGAGCCTGCATAGTGCGTTCCACATCTTCCACTGTCTCATCCGGCAGTCCTAAGATGATATCCATGTTGATATTGTCAAGCCCTGCTTCTCTGGCCATCTGATAGACCTGGCGGATCTGTGCTACGGTATGCTGTCTGCCGATGATCTTCAATGTGGCATCTTTCATGGTCTGGGGATTGATGGAGATTCGGCTGATGCCCTGCCGCTTGATCACTTCTAACTTTTCTCTTGTAATGCTGTCCGGTCTGCCTGCCTCTACCGTAAACTCCTGTAACCAGGTCAGATCAAAACTTTCCTTCACCTTCACGATCAAACGTTCTAACTGGTCCGCTTCCAGCGTGGTGGGCGTTCCACCCCCGAAATAAATGGTGTTTAATTTTTTGTCTGCAAATGCCTCTGCCACATAATCAATCTCCCGGAATACACAATCCAGATAGGCATCTACCTGATTGCGCCACTTGCCGATGGGATAGGAAGTAAAAGAGCAATACAGGCAGGTGGTGGGGCAAAATGGAATGCCGATGTACAGACTGTATCCGTTCTGATAATCAATGTCTTTCAAAATCTCCATTTCCCTGTGGGCAATTTCCAGACTGAGGACCGCCTTCTCCTCACTGCAAAAATATTCTTCTTTGTAGTGGGTCAGAATGTCTTCGTCTGACGCCCCTTGTTCTGCCATGGTCATGGCGATCTTAGTGGGACGAATCCCGGTCAGACTGCCCCAGGGCAGGGTATGACCAGTCAGGTCACCCAGCAGGGTATAGACTGCCCGTTTCACCACATTTTTTGCTTCTTTGTGATCCTCTATGGAAAAATCCGGTGTCTTTCTCTGACAGACCACCTGCAAACCAGAATCTGACCGTTCCGGATCCTCCGCCTGCTCTTTTGGTGCATCCCCCTCTGCTGTGGCGCCCTTCTGCCTAAAGTCGGCACGCTCTGCCCATGTCAGTTCTGCCCATGTTTCTGTATAAAAAACAGACAGACAGGCAGATAACTCCTCCTGTCCATCCATTTCCCCGCCGATGAACGCCTTTAACGGTACCCCCGGAAAAAACGACATCAGCAGGGGACGAATATCCTGTTCATAATAAGGTTGATTTAACGCAATTCCAATCATCTCTACTATTTCCTTCTCTTGCACCTTTCCCGGTCTTCCCACGGTTCCTTCTCTGGCATCCGACCCAATCCAACCTGTCTTCCGCTCCGGCATGCATTCTAATCAACACATTCTCTATGGATTTGCTGCACTGTCCTTTGTCTTGCATGATACACAGACTTCTCTACTGTTTCTGGCAGTAAGGCGCCACCGGATTGTACTGCTTTTCAAAGCGGATGGTGGTAGGCTCATTGTGTCCCGGGTACACCTTCGTCTCTTCCGGCAGTACAAACAACCGATTGCCAATGGAACGGATCAGACTGCCGGTACTGGAAGTGGGAAAATCTGTCCGTCCCACTGACTGACAAAACAAGGTATCTCCTGACAGTAACACACCCTCTTCTGCAATATAGTAACAACAGCTTCCCACTGTATGACCCGGTGTGGCAATCACCTGTATGTCAAATCCCGCCAGTTCCAGATGCTCTCTGTCTCTCACCCAGTGATCTGCCTGCATACTGTAAGAAACACCTGCAAATCCATAAGACAGATTGGCCTCTGGATCTGCCATCAGATCTGCCTCTGCCTCATAGGCATAGACAGGAATCTGGTAAGCAGTACGAATCTCCTTTGCTGCCATCATATGATCAAAATGTCCGTGTGTCAACAGCACTGCCACCGGATCAATGCCCAGACGTTCCATTTCTTCGGCAATCCGGTCTGCCCGATCTGCCGGATCTACGATCAGTGCCTGCCTGGTGTCCTGGTTCCAGACCAGATAACAGTTGGTAGCAAGAGGACCTAACACCAGAGATTTGATTTTACAATTTTTCATAGTATTTCCTTTCTGACATCCCCAATTTCGGTAATCCCAAAACTCTTTTGCACAAAACATACACAGCCTGCATATCAGAAATTTTTCATTCGAAAACTTTGCGGAACACCGGCGCTATTGTCTTATCTCCCAATACTTCGTTCGATGTCGATGACGCCTTTGATGCTCCGCAGCTGGTTCATGATCCTGCCCAATTCATCTGTGCCATGGATCTCAAAACTGATGGTCATTTTGGCCACATTGTTCTTCGTCACATGAGACTCACAGTTGATAATACCAACCTTCTGCTCATCAAACATACGGGTCACGTCTGCTAACATGCCATTTCTGTTCTCTCCATAAATGTTGATCTCTACCCCAAACCGGCTGTCTGCCCCTAACATGGTTTCGTCCCACGTTGCGTCAATGAGACGATATCGCTCCGTATCGCTCAGATTCAGAATATTCACACAATCGGTTCGATGCACGGTAATCCCTCTGCCTCTGGTAATGAATCCCACAATCTCATCTCCGGGTACAGGCGAACAACATCTGGAAAAATGTACCGCCACATCTCTGGCACCATGCACCACGATCCCGCCTTTGCTGTGATGTTTAGAATTCTGCGGTGTCTTTTTAATGCTGTCCAATACATCCTGATCAGACATGGGCACTTTATTTTTCTTCTTGTACTCATCGTACAGACGGTTCACCACCTGCCCCTCTTTCAGACCACCGTGACCCACTGTAGCCAGCAGTGTTTCCCAGTTCTGGAATCCAAACTTGCTCAACGCCGCCTTTTGATATTCCGGCTTATTGATCTCCAGATAATCAATGGATTTTGTCTTGCAGTATGTCTGTAGAAGCTCTCTT